>CATPBC010000073.1 GCA_955652195.1 uncultured Xanthobacteraceae bacterium
ACACAGGCCCGCACGAAAAATCCCATGAAACCGAGTTTTACGCCGTGTTTCTTCTCGAACAAATCGCGGTATTGCGTGCGCAGCGTCATGACGTGACCCATGTCGACCTCATTGAAGGTCGTGAGCATGGCGGCGGTGTTCTGCGCGTCCTTCAAGCGGCGGGCGATGGTTTGACGAAGCCGCGTCATGCGCACGCGCTCCTCACGCCCCGCATCGTCGGGCGGCGTTGGGGCGCGTAGCTGCACCGCAGCCGCTGTCGCCGCGACCGGCATCGGCTGCGCGGCGGCGCGCTCGATCGCCGCGAGCATGTCGCCCTTGCTGACGCGGCCGTCTTTGCCGGTGCCGGCGAGACTTGCGGCATCGACGCCGGATTCGGCGGCAAGCTTACGGACCGACGGCGCGAGCGGCGCATCGAACGGCGCATCTGACGATTTGACTGCGGCGGCTGCAGCCGGCTTGGGCGCAGCGAGTTGCACCGCTGGCGGCGCCTGAACCGGCGCGGCCGACGGCGTCGCCGGCTTTGGCGCGGATGTAGCTTTGGCCGCGGCGGCGGCGCCTTCCTTGATCTCGCCGAGCAAGGCGCCGACCGCGACCGTATCGCCGTCCTTGGCAGAAATTTCGCCGAGGACGCCTGCCGCCGGTGCCGGCACTTCGATCGTCACTTTGTCGGTTTCAAGCTCGACCAGCGGCTCATCGACGGCGACCGCATCGCCCGGCTTCTTGAACCATTTGCCGATCGTCGCCTCGGTCACCGATTCGCCGAGCGCCGGAACGCGTATGTCAGCCATAATCTCCTCATCGTCATGGCAAGAAATTACGCCAGCGCCTCGTCCAGGAATTTGCCGAGCTGCGCGAGGTGAGTAGACATCTGTCCGACTGCAGGCGAGGCAGCAGCGGGCCGTCCGACATAGCGCGCGCGCCGATGCTTGGCGCCTATCTGATTGAGCACCCATTCAAGAAAGATATCGACGAAGACCCAGCCGCCCATGTTGCGCGGCTCTTCCTGGCACCAAGCGATCTCGGCGGCTTTGAAGCGTGACAACTCCGTTATCAATGCCTTGGTCGGAAACGGATAAAGCTGCTCGATGCGCAGCAGATAAATGTCGTCGATACCGCGCCGCTCGCGCTCCTCGTAGAGATCGTAATAGACTTTGCCGGAACAGAGGATGACGCGACGAATCTTGTCGTCGGCTACGAGCTTGATTTCTTCGTCCGGGTGCAGCTGCGCGTCGTCCCACAACAGCCGATGGAACGATGTGCTGGGGCCCATCTCCTCGAGTTGCGACACCGCGCGCCGGTGGCGCAGCAAGGATTTCGGCGTCATCAGGATCAACGGCTTGCGGAAATCGCGCTTGAGCTGGCGGCGCAGGATATGGAAATAGTTCGCCGGCGTCGTGCAGTTCGCCACCTGCATATTGTCCTCGGCGCACATCGAGAGAAACCGCTCAAGCCGGGCCGAGGAATGCTCGGGCCCCTGGCCCTCGTAGCCGTGCGGCAACAGGCAGACTAATCCCGACATGCGCAGCCATTTGCGTTCGCCCGATGAGATGAACTGATCGATCACGACTTGGGCGCCATTGGCGAAATCGCCGAATTGCGCCTCCCACAGCGTCAGCGCATTCGGCTCGGCGAGCGAATAGCCGTATTCGAAGCCGAGTACGGCTTCTTCCGACAGCATCGAATTGATCACTTCGAAACGCGCCTGGCCCACACCGAGATTATTGAATGGCGTGCAACGCTGTTCGGTCTCCTGATCGATCAGCACCGAATGACGCTGCGAGAACGTGCCGCGTTCGGTGTCCTGCCCCGACAGCCGCACGCGATGGCCGTCAAGCAACAGCGAACAGAAGGCAAGCGCCTCAGCGGTCGACCAGTCGATGCCGGCGCCGGTCTCGATCGACTTGCGCCGATTGTCGAGAAACCGTTGCAGCGTCTTGTGCAAATGGAAGTCGGGCGGCAGCGTTGTGATCTTGCGCCCGATGTCCTTGAGCGTCGCGATCTCAACGCCGGTCTTGCCGCGGCGCGGATCGTCGACGTTGCTGGCGATCGTGTAGCCGGACCAGCGGCCATCGAGCCAATCCGCCTTATTGGCGCGATAGCCTAAGGCGGCCTCGAGCTCGGCATCGAGGTGAGCCCGCCAATCAGTCCTCATCTTGTCGACCTCGCCGGCGGTGACGACGCCTTCGTCGATCAGTTTTTTGCTGTAGATCTCGAGCGTCGTCGGATGGGCGGCGATGGCCTTGTACATCAACGGCTGCGTGAACGAGGGCTCGTCGCCTTCGTTATGGCCATGGCGGCGATAGCAGAACATATCGATGACCACCGGCTTCTGGAATTTTTGCCGGAACTCAGTCGAGATCTTGGCTGCAAAAACCACCGCTTCGGGATCGTCGCCGTTGACATGGAAAATCGGCGCCTCGATCGTCTTGGCGACATCGGACGGATATGGCGACGAGCGGGAATACCGCGGATTGGTGGTAAAGCCGATCTGATTGTTGACGATGAAATGCAGCGAGCCGCCAGTGCGATGACCGCGCAGACCGGACAGCCCGAAGCATTCCGCAACCACGCCCTGTCCCGCGAACGAAGCATCGCCATGGATCAATAGCGGCATCACCATGGTACGATCGTCCGGCGTGGCGCCGAGGTGGTCCTGCTTGGCGCGCACTTTGCCGAGCACCACCGGATCGACAATTTCGAGATGCGACGGATTCGCGCTCAGCGACAGATGGACACTGTTGTTATCGAATTCCCGGTCCGAGGAAGCGCCGAGATGGTATTTCACGTCGCCTGAGCCTTCGACCGCATCGGGAGTCGTTGAGCCGCCCTTGAATTCATGAAAGATGGCGCGGTGCGGCTTGGCCATGACCTGCGCCAGCACACTGAGCCGGCCG
>CATPBC010000074.1 GCA_955652195.1 uncultured Xanthobacteraceae bacterium
TAAATGTTTTTTGCCTTTATGTGCCGCTTTATCTAAGCGGCGAAATGCCCGGCGGACAGACAATGACGTCATAGCCGGTTGGCAGCCCGCTGAGGGTTCTGCCCGGCACCGGCGTGCACGCTGCCGGGATCGGCTGGCATCCCAATACCGTACAGGCAATGCGTGCCGGCGGCTGCGCCGGGGCCGTCGCGTGAGGCTGCGGCAAATGGCTTCGGTGATGACTGCGGGCCAGCGCATCCGAATAAGACGCGATCAGGCTGCCGCAGGCGAACAGGGCGGCTATGGGTAATCCTCTGCAGATCATGCCGTACATGGCATGCCTGCACAGCCGCCAACCCGTTCCGACCCACGATAGTAAATCGTACTCGCGCGAGCGCTTTTCCATCATCCCAAATAGACCGGCGCCGGCTGCGTGAAGAAACTCCACAGGATGTGATAAACGAGCGCATAATTTTTTTGCTGAAAACTAGCGTGCGAAATGCCTGGCATCACCGCGAAATGCTTATCGGGGTTGGGCAGCCGGGCGAAGAACGCCATCAGATCGTCGAAGCTAGCGATACCGTCCCATTGACCGCGCATGATCAGCGTCGGCACCGTGATTTTTTCGGGGTCGACCACGGGCAAATTACTGCACATGTCGACATAGGTGCCGGTCGGGACCGAATTGTCGAGCGCCGTCACTGCTTCGGCGAAGGCGTTGATGACCTTGTCCTCGGCGGTGCCAGGATGATCGCGATCGAAGATCGAATGGATGAATAACTTGTCTATCGGCCGCCGTTTACTGGCTTTGAAATCGGCAAGCTTCTTTTTGCGTTCGGCTAGCGTCGGGGAGCCCGCGCCAGTCCACACCATGGCGTCGAGCGCGAGCCGGGCGACAAGTTGCGGATGGCGTTGCGCGAACAAGGCCGCCCGTAGCGCCCCGGACGAAATGCCGTAGACGAAGAGCGGCCGCTTGCCGCGCAGTCGCTGGATATAAGTCGCTGCCGCCAAACAATCGTCCGCGCCTTGGGCGATCGGGGCGTTGTTGTCGCGGTCCTTAGTCGAGCGCCCGTAGCCTTCCATGTCGACGCACCAGCAGTCGAAGCCGCGGCGGGCAAACCAATCCATGACCGATGAATCGGGCCGGCCGTCGACGTGCAAGTCGAAGGTTGGCTGCGATGCCATGGATGAGCCGTGCACGAATAAGATCCTGCCGGCGGCGCTCGTCGGATCGCCGGCGGATTTCTCGAACATGAAGAGCTTCACATCGCCGTCTTTGGCGGTCCAATGCTCTTGCGCATGAAGCTCTTGCGCATGGACCGCCGCAGCCTGGGTCATATTGTTCGTCACGTCATTCATGATTTGCAGCCTGAAAAATCGCGGCGCGAACCTAACATGCAACACTGCGAAAGACGACCCGTGCAGCTCTTGGATGCAGGTTTAGAAAACTGCCGCTCGTCGGGCGCTATACACGCCTGTCTTGCGCGTTTTTGTGCCCTGCGCTAAGGGTCGCCGCAGTCGGCCTGCAGCGCGAATCCGCTTGATTTTGGGGCAAATCGGCGCACATCCGTTGCACGTGGGATAGCGCCGTGCCGGGCATGTTCCCTATATGGGAGGGTGTCCTCGTTTGCCTAACGAGAAGGGTTCACGATGGGTCAATCGCTGACTCAATTGCTGCTCGCCTATCTGCCGCTCATTGTTTTTATTGGGGTCGCCGCGGTGATCGGCCTGGCGCTTTTGGTTGTGGCGTTCCTGGTCGCCTATAAGCAGCCCGATCCGGAGAAGCTGTCGGCTTACGAATGCGGCTTTAATGCTTTTGATGACGCCCGGATGAAATTCGACGTGCGGTTCTATCTGGTCGCCATCCTGTTCATCATTTTCGATCTCGAGGTCAGTTTCCTTTTCCCTTGGGCGGCGGCGTTTGGAAAAATCGGCGTGTATGGCTTCTGGTCGATGATGGTCTTTCTCGCGGTGCTCACGGTCGGATTTATCTATGAGTGGAAGAAGGGAGCGCTCGAATGGGATTGAGCGAACCCGCGCTTGTTACGCCGCAACAGAAAATTCTCGATCCGCGGACGGGGCAGCCTGCCGGGACGGCCGTACCATTTTTCTCGGCCGTCAACGCCGAGCTTGCCGACAAAGGCTTTCTGGTCGCCGCCGCCGATGACCTCATCGCCTGGGCGCGGACCGGTTCGTTGATGTGGATGACGTTCGGCCTTGCCTGCTGCGCGATTGAAATGATGCAGATGTCGATGCCGCGTTATGATGCCGAACGGTTTGGCTTCGCCCCGCGCGCTTCGCCGCGGCAATCCGACGTGATGATCGTGGCGGGCACGCTGACCAACAAAATGGCCCCGGCGCTTCGCAAGGTCTACGACCAGATGCCGGAACCGCGTTACGTGATTTCGATGGGGTCCTGCGCGAACGGTGGCGGCTACTACCACTATTCCTATTCCGTGGTGCGCGGCTGCGATCGCATCGTGCCAGTCGATATCTATGTGCCGGGCTGTCCTCCGACCGCGGAGGCACTGTTGTATGGCGTGTTATTGCTGCAAAAGAAGATCCGCCGCACTTCGACGATTGAACGTTGAAAATGGACGAGACGCTGGACACGCTCGGCAGAACTATCGCTGGCGCGGTCGGTCCTTCGGTGACCGGTTATGCCGTGGCGCATAGCGAGCTGACGATAACGGGACAGGCATCCGAGATCGTCTCGATCTTACGTTTTCTGCGCGACGATTCTCGCTGCCTGTTCTGGTGCCTGATCGACATCACGGCAGTCGATTGGCCGAGCCGCGAACGCCGCTTTGATGTCGTCTATCATCTGCTTTCGCCCAAACACAATTCGCGCATTCGCCTCAAAGTCGAGACCGATGAGGCGACGGCTGTGCCCTCGGTCATCGCGGTCTTTCCCAGCGCGGATTGGTATGAGCGGGAGATTTACGACCTCTACGGCGTCGTGTTCACCGGCCATCCGGATCTGCGGCGGATCCTCACCGATTATGGCTTCGAGGGTCACCCGCTGCGCAAGGATTTCCCGCTGACCGGCTTCGTTGAAGTGCGCTACGACGACGAGCTCAAACGCGTCGTCTACGAACCGGTCCGACTCACCCAGGAATTCCGCAACTTCGATTTTCTCTCACCGTGGGAAGGCACCGATTATGTGCTGCCGGGTGACGAGAAAGCGAGCGGGAAGGGGTCCTGACATGAAGCCGACGCTCAAGCCGGGATTGACGCACCGCTTCTCCTACAAGGTGCCGGAGAACAAGACGGTCCCGTACACCTATCCGGAATCGCCCGAGATTTCCTCGATGCCCAAGGTGTTTGCCACCGGCTTCATGATCGTGCTGATGGAATGGGCCTGCACGCAATTACTGGCGCCGCATCTGGACCCCGGCGA
>CATPBC010000075.1 GCA_955652195.1 uncultured Xanthobacteraceae bacterium
ACCCTCGGTGCGGCCGGCAAGATCGGCGGCAACCCGCACCTCCCGGCGGAAGGCGCGCGCAAAGGCGCCGGCTTTAATTGCTTGGTCCAGCGCTTTTCGCGTAGCTGTCACCCACACCCCGCGGCCCGGCAAATTGCGCTTGAGGTCGGGAACGGCTTCGCCATTGGGGGCGATCACGAAGCGGATCATTTTCTCGACCGGCCGTGTCGCTCGCGTGGCGATGCAAAACCGCTCTACTCCGCGCGATTGCGGTCCATGATCGAGCTCGATGCCGTTCTCCGGTGCCAGCATGGGGGAAATTCCACTGCCTTCTTCAGGGCTGCGCCGCGGGTTCAGGCGCCTCTTCGACCGCGGCGGGCGCGGCAAGATCGGCCTCGTTGATCCAGCCGGCTTTGACGCGGGCGCGCATGATGAGTGCCTCCGCCTCCTCGCGGCTCAGCTCCATGCCGTCGAGAATGCCCGCTTGGCGGACCGCCTCGCCGTCTTTGCGTTCGGTCCAGCCCGCAAGATCGTCGGTCGCGCAACCGGCGAGATCTTCAACGGTCTTGACGCCATTCTCGCCGAACCGCACCAGCATGGCCGTCGTGACCCCTTCAACCTCCATGAGCGCGTCTTCGACGCCAAGCTCACGGCGCTTGGCGTCAAGCTCGGCCTCGATCCGGTCGAGGTATTCGCGCGCGCGATTTTGCAATTCGGCTGCGGTGTCCTCATCGAAACCTTCGATGCTGGCGATTTCTTTGGTGTCGACCACCGCCAGCTCTTCGACTGAGTTAAAGCCTTCCGAAGCGAGCAGTTGACCGATCACCTCGTCGACATTGAGCGTGTCGATGAACATGCGCGTGCGATTCTCGAATTCGGCTTGGCGGCGTTCGGATTCCTCCTGCTCGGTGAGAATATCGATGTCCCAGCCAGTGAGTTGCGATGCGAGACGCACGTTCTGACCGCGCCGTCCGATCGCAAGCGACAGCTGCTGATCGGGAACGACCACCTCGATCCGCTCGCGTTCTTCGTCCAATACCACCTTGGCGACTTCGGCGGGCGCCAGCGCATTGACTACGAAAGTGGCGATGTCGTGCGACCAGGGAATGATGTCGATCTTTTCGCCCTGCAACTCATTGACGACGGCCTGCACGCGCGAGCCGCGCATGCCGACGCAGGCGCCGACCGGATCAACCGAAGAATCGCGGGAGACGACGGCAATTTTCGCGCGCGAACCGGGGTCGCGCGCCACGGCCTTGACCTCGACGATGCCGTCGTAGATTTCGGGCACCTCCTGGGCGAACAGCTTGGCCATGAATTGCGGGTGGGTGCGCGACAGGAAAATCTGCGGACCGCGTGGCTCGCGCCGGACGTCGTAGATATAAGCGCGGATGCGGTCGCCGTTGCGAAACACTTCGCGCGGCAGCATTTCATCGCGGCGCACGATGGCTTCACCGCGGCCGAGATCGACCACGACGTTACCGTACTCGACGCGCTTGACGATGCCGTTGACGATATCGCCGATGCGATCCTTGTATTCGTCATATTGCCGATCGCGTTCGGCTTCGCGGACTTTCTGCACGATCACTTGCTTTGCCGATTGCGCGGCAATGCGCCCATATTCGAGGGGCGGCAGCGGATCGGCGATTGTGTCTCCGATTTGCGCGGCGGGATGCCGCCGGCGTGCGTCTTCGAGGCTAATCTGGGTCGCGGGGTTTTCAACTGTGTCGACCACCAGCATGTGGCGAGAGAGATGAAGCTCGCCGCTCTTCGGGTCGATCTCCGCGCGGACTTCGGTCTCGCTGCCGTATCGCGAGCGCGCCGCTTTGGCGATGGCGTCTTCCATCGCGCCCAGGACAATCTTACGGTCGATCGCCTTTTCGCGAGCGACTGCGTCCGCGATCTGCAGCAGTTCAAGTCTATTGGCGCTAACGGTCGCCATCGTCAGTCTCCTTGCGTTGATTCTGTTTGCTCTTGCGCAGCGCTTCCGAAATGAGCGCGTCGGTGAGAACGAGGCGCGCTTCCACCATGTCATCGATCCGCAGCAAAGCGTCCTGTGCCGCGTCACAACGGATGCGCGCACATTCGCCTTCGGTGCCGTGGAGTTCGCCGCGGAATCGTTTGCGGCCATCGATCGGGACTTGCATTTCGATTTGAGCGATGTGCCCGGCATAGCGCTCGAAGTCGGATCGGCGCACCAAGGGCCGATCGATGCCAGGCGACGAAATTTCCAGCCGATAAGAACTTTCGATGGGATCGGCGACATCGAAGATCGGCGATAGCGCGCGCGAGACGGTTTCGCAGTCCTCGATACTCATCGTCCCGTCGGGCCGCTCGGCCATGATCTGTACCGTGTGTCCGGCAAATCCGGATATGCGCACGCGGACCAAGCGATAGCCGAGCCCGGCGAGCACCGGCTCGGCCAGCGCAGCGACGCGCGCGGCCCGCCCCGGGTCAGTTATGAGCCGCGGTTCCTGGACAAATTCTGTACGTTCAAAGTTACTCGATCGATCGTCCATGATCTTCAGCGCGTATTCTTGAGCGAGTGTTCTTGAGCGAGTGTTCTTGAGCGAGTGCTAGCGACGCTGTCCTTGGTCCTGGATTGGACCCTCATGTGGACCCCACGTGGACTCCACGTGGACTCCAGCGTGGACCTCCGGTTGGCCCCCTACGTGGCCTTGGTCTTGTCCGCTCGTCGTCCTGTCCGGTCCCGGGGTCGTTGCTGTTGGTTGCTCTGGTTACAAGATGCCGCCAGGCCCAAGGGGAAACCCCACGTGAAACCAGGTAATAAAAAAGAGCGGGTCCCGGAGGGCCCACTCTCAAAACCGTTCGGATTATCCGACCGTTATGAGGTATCCATGACGGACAGCGCAAATATAGCGGTTTGTTAGTCCGTTGCAAGGGGGCACATTCCGGCCGCGATTAGAAATATTCCCGCCGCTGAAGTCTTAGCGGCAACCGACAGCCGCATGCCCGCGCATGTCCGGCTTCAGATCTTCCTGAAAACCAAAAAGCACGACGTTCGTTGTTCCCGTGCGGCCTTGGCATGATACCGGGTGCCGGTAAATCCAGGCCATGGATTGCGCCAGTCGTCGGCGCAGTTTGCCATCCACTCGAAACGCGAAGAGCGCGTCAGGCGCTGCAGCGTCCAAGCGGCGTAATCCGGGATATCGGTAACGAAACGAAACTCGCCGGCGTGCTGCAGAATGCGCGCCAGCTGTTCGACCATTTCATCCTGAACAAATCGACGCTTCCAATGTCGCCGTTTCGGCCATGGATCAGGATGAATGAGATCGATCCGCCTCAACGACGATGCCGGGAGCCATTCGATCAAGCCGACTGCGTCACCGAAATGTAAGCGAATGTTCCGCAGACCCTCGGCTTCAATTGCCGCCAGCGCTTTGGCCATGCCGTTGACGAAGGGTTCGACGCCGAGAAAGCCGATTTGCGGATGCGCTTTGGCTTGCGCGATCATCGCCTCGCCGCCGCCGAAACCAATCTCGAGCGCAAGCGCCGCAACCGGTTCGGCAAACAAAGAGCTCAGCTCGGCCGGCGCGGGCCGGGCGACATCGACGGCAAGGCGCGGCAACAGCGTCTCAAACAAGCCGGCTTGGCGCGGCCGCAACTTGTGCCCCTTGCGCCGGCCGAAGAATGCGCGAGCGTTATGAAGTGCGGGACTCATTGCCGTCCTGACCGTGCTCGGCGCCGCCATCCACATATTCTTCTTTGCTCGCCGCTATAACAAATCCGCCCACCGCGAACACGAGGTCAACCGGCACGGTGACAGCTGTTTAATCAGCGCAAGGCGCGCTTGAGCGAATCGGCAAGGTCGGTTCGCTCCCACGAAAAGCCGCCATCCTTTTCCGGCGCGCGGCCGAAATGGCCGTAAGCGGCGGTGCGCCGATAAATCGGCCGGCTCAACTTGAGGGTGCGGCGGATGTTGGTGGGTCGCAGCGGGAATAATTCCGGCAGTAGTCTCTGCAGTTTTGCTTCTTCCACATTACCGGTGCCGTGGGTGTCGACATAAAGCGACATCGGATCAGCGACGCCGATCGCATAGGCGATCTGGATCGTACAGCGCTCCGCCAGTCCGGCTGCGACGACGTTTTTTGCCAAATAGCGAGCGGCATAAGCCGCCGAGCGATCGACCTTGGTCGGATCTTTGCCGGAGAACGCACCGCCGCCATGCGGGGCGTAGCCGCCGTACGTATCGACGATGATTTTGCGTCCGGTGAGGCCGCAATCTCCGTCCGGCCCGCCGATGACGAAATTGCCAGTGGGGTTGACCAGAAAATCACCCGGCCGTTTTGGCATCCAGTCGCTCGGCAGCGCCGAAGCGACGGTATCCTCGATCATATCGCGGATCATGCCCGGCGAATATTTCTTGCCATTGCGGGTCTGCGCATTGTGCTGCGTGGAGACCACGACCTTGGTGCAGCCGACCGGTTTTCCTTCGACATATTTGATAGTGACTTGGCTCTTGGCATCGGGCTGCAAGTCAAATAGCGCGCCGGAGCGGCGCTTTTCAGAAAGCACTTTGAGAATCTTGTGGGCGAAATAGATCGGCGCCGGCATGAACGAGCCCTTCTCGTAGACCTCGCTCTCGGTGCAGGCGAAGCCGAACATCATGCCCTGATCGCCGGCGCCCTCCTGCTCGCCACTCCTCTTCTTTTTGGCATCTACCCCCATTGCAATATCGGGAGATTGGCCATGGAGCAGCACCTCAACGTCAGCCCCATAATACGAAAAACCGTCCTGGTCGTAGCCGATGTCTTTGGCCACGCCGCGGGCGATCTCAGTGATCATTTCACGGTTCACGACGGCTTTATGGCCATGTTTGTGAAACAGCGGCGCTTGCCCGCGACCCTCACCGGCGACGATGATCTTGTTGGTGGTGCACAGAGTCTCGCAGCCAAGTCGCGTATTCACCGCGCTGTCGTCGGCTATGCCGAGCTTGATATCGTTCTCAATGAACGCGTCTAGAACGGCGTCTGATATTTGATCGCATACTTTGTCCGGGTGGCCCTCCGACACGGACTCGCTGGTGAACAGATAATTGGCGCGGCGCACAGCCAAACACTCCCCTCGAAACGATTGTGGTTTGTCGGTCTTTGTTGCGTAAATAGCGCGGTTACGAACCGCACGCGGTGAAAAGGGTTGTTGCAGTGTCGCCCGCGGCGGTCAAGATGTGGGCGAAAAGTGGGCGTCTGCCTTCATTCCGCACCGCAGTGCTGCCGCCAATCGAATCGTCTTCAGCGCTTGTCGCGACTGGCAATTTGCTCGACGAGATCGACAATCCGCCGCCGCAATTTCGAATCTTCAATCCGCATGAATGCTTTGGTGAGAGCCAAGCCGTCGGCGGTCGCCAGGAAGTCGGAGACGTAAGCCGGCGAGGGTGCCTCGGTCAGCCCTTCGTGGCGCCCCATCATCTGCGCACTGGGCGCACCTTCGAAGAAAAACGCTACACCGACCTGAAGAATATGAGAAATCTGCTGCAGGCGGCTGGCGCCGATGCGATTGGTGCCCTTCTCGTACTTTTGAATTTGTTGAAATGTCAGACCGAGTGAGTCCCCAAGTTTCTCTTGGCTCATTCCCAGCATCATCCGGCGCATGCGAACCCGGCTTCCGACATGCTTGTCGGTCGGGTTTGGCGCCTTTTTTGCCAGCGTAGCCATGGGGCTCCCTCCCCTTTTTAGCTCAATGCCGCGAGATAGCAAATCTGTCACAATTGAAACTGTTTTTCTCAGTTCATTGCTTTTGCCGGCCGCTTTCTTCGCAAACAAGCCAATTCTCATGAAATGAGAGTTCAGGCGGGCCTGCTCGCTTGAGTTGCAGTGAGATTGCGCGATTGAGCGCCTCCGCTGCGGCATTAGTGCGGCCTCGCCCGAACCTTCAGATTTTTTTCGCGGGCGCGCGGAAACGACCGCGCAAAACGGCGAGGAGCGCGATCGAGATGAGAACGGCAGCAGGCGCATCACCAAGCCGAGCGTAAACCGGAGCCGCTATCGGACGCGGCAGTGGCGCGTCGAGCACACCTTCGCTGCCGAGTGGCAATGACGCGACCATCCGGCCGGCGGGATCGATTACCGCGGAGATGCCGGTATTGGCGGCGCGAGCTACCGGCACGCCTTCCTCGATGGCGGTGACGCGCGCCTGCTGCAAGTGCTGATAAGGGCCGCTGGAGGTGCCGAACCAGCCATCGTTGGTCACATTGACGATCCAGCCCGGCCGTTCGTCCACTGATGCCAGTTCACCGGGAAAGATGATCTCATAACAAATGAGCGGCAGGGCGCTTGGAGCGCCGGGCATCGCAATGAGACGGTGCCGGTCACCGGCAAGAAATCCACCACGCTGTTCGGTCAGAGTCTGTAAGCCGATACGCTCCAAGACATCCTCGAAAGGCAGATATTCTCCGAATGGTACGAGATGCACTTTGTCATAGACGGCGCGTATCGATCCCGCGTGATCGATCACATAGATCGAATTGTAGACTCCGGATTCTGTCGGATTGTTCGGATCGGCGAGCCGTATGGCGCCGGTGAGCAATAAAGTTTGTTCTGGCAGCAATCGTGCAATCTGCGTAAGCGCGTCTGCCTCGCGCGTCAGAAAAAATGGAAAAGGCGATTCCGGCCAGATCAGATGCGTCACATGGTCGAGGCCTTGCCGGGCCGACAAAGCGACGTAACGATCCATCACTTCGCGCTTTGCCGCATAATTGAAACGGACGTCCTGCTGCAAATTGGGCTGCATGATCCGCAAATGCACGCCATCGACGAGCCGGGTCGGCGTGTGCGCTAGTCGCGCCGCGCCAAAACCGGCCAAGACGGCGAGCGTGAGAACGGCGAATGCGAACGGCAGCCATGGCCGCCGCGTCTGGGTGCGATCGTCGATCATTGTGGCGGGGCTGGCGAAGGCCACAATTGCGATGAAGGTCAGGCCCCAGATTCCGAGTACCGAAGCCGCTTGCGCCAGGGCCAAAGGGGTCGTGAGCGCATAACCAAAAGAGTTCCAGGGGAAACCAGTGAGCGCATGGCCGCGCAGCCACTCCGCAGCGGTCAGCGACACCCCAAGCGCGACAACGCGTAGTGCGCCGCGCTGCCATAAAGCCCGTGCCAACGCCACGCCGAGCGCGGTGTAGATGGCGAGCACCGCCGGAAGGCCGACGACGGCAAATGGCAGCAGCCAGCCAAAAGTCTGGGCGTCGACAAGAAAGGCGTAGCCAAGCCAATAAAGTCCAGCTAGAAAATAACCGAATCCGAACCACCAGCCGATCGCCGCTGCGGCGGCGAGTGCGCTCCAGCCGCGACCGCCGATCCCGTCGATGAGCCAGACCAGCGTCGGCAGGGTGAAAAACAAGATTGGCCAGGCGTTGAACGGCGCCATCGCTAATACCGACAGCGCCCCAGCGACGAATGCGATCGATCGGCGCCGCCAACCCCACGATAGAACGATGCTGTGGGCCAGACTCGCGAGCTTCACGGTGCGCGCGGCGGGCTCGGACCGGACCGGCCCGCCTCGTCACGCGGTGCGGCCGGGCGCGATGGCGTTGCGCGCAGCGGTGTGTCGCGGGCGCTTGCCGGACGGCGGTCCTTGCGCAGATAGATCTTGACGCGCTTGACCCGGCGCGGGTCCGCATCAAGCACCTCCGCCTCAAACGGTTCGGGCCCCGGCACCAACTCGCCGCGCACCGGAACATGGCCAGCCTTGGTGACCAGGTAACCGCCGAGCGTGTCGACCTCTTCCGCAACATCGCCGACGTCGAATTGGCTGCCAATCGCAGCACGCACGTCATCGAGGCTGGCACGGCCGTTAGCTAAAAACGATCCGTCGCTTTGCCGTATAACCGGGGGGGTTTCCTGCTCGTCATGCTCGTCGGCGATGTCGCCCACGATCAACTCCACCAAATCCTCGATCGAAACTAGGCCGTCGCTGCCGCCATATTCATCGATCACGAGCGCGAGATGAATGCGAGTCGCCTGCATCTTAGCGAGCAGGTCAAGCGCCGGCATCGAAGGCGGCGCGTAGAGGATTTCGCGGATGATATTCGCCGCGGCGAGCGGTGCGGAGAGATTGATATTCGCGAAATCAAGATCGTTGGCTTTTGCGTTGTCAGCCGCGGCCGTTGCGGGCCCCTCACGCGAGGCGCGCGCTGCCATGAATGCAATCAAGTCGCGGATATGGACCATTCCCGTCGGATCGTCGAGCGTGTCGTTGTACACAACCAGGCGCGAATGCGCGGCGACTTGGAAAACTTTGACAAGTTCGCCGAGCGTAATGTCTTGCTGGACGGCGACAATATCGGCGCGCTGCACCATGATTCTTTCGATTCGGGTCTCCCGGAGCCCGAGGATGTTCTTGAGCATTGCGGCTTCTTCGGGGGAAAAGTCGGACTGCGCCTGTTCCGCAGTCAGGACGAGCTCAAGGTCCGCGCGCGTCGAAGCCGCCCGCCAACCGAACAGCATGCGCTTGAGGCGCGTGAGCCAGCCTTCACC
The DNA here is from genome assembly GCA_955652195.1 of uncultured Xanthobacteraceae bacterium. Classification (GTDB taxonomy): domain Bacteria; phylum Pseudomonadota; class Alphaproteobacteria; order Rhizobiales; family Xanthobacteraceae; genus BOG-931. The sequence goes on from CATPBC010000075.1 coordinate 8,472, forward strand.
TTGTTCCCCCCGCGCCGTCACCACGACCGGAAGTGCGTGACGCTCGGTCGGTTCGGTGCGTGGTCGAGAGTTAGTCATCTGTGGTCTTGGGCCTCAAGATCGCAATCGCCATTCTACGCGCTCCGAGCGGTATGCGCTCGACTTCTGGCACCTTGTTTCGCGGCCGGCTTGGCGTGCTCGGGCCTAGCAGGGGCCCGTGCGTGGTACGGATCGGGAATCGCCAATTGCCGCAAGACCGCGCGCTCGGCGTGTTCCATCTCGCGCGCCTCCTCGTCACTTTCGTGATCAAAGCCGAGCAGATGCAGAAAGCCGTGGACGGCCAGATGCGCAAGATGATGGGCGAGCGGTTTGTGCTCGCGGTGGGCCTCCCGCACAACGGTCTCATAAGCGAGCACGATGTCGCCCAGATGCCGGCCGCCCGCGTTTTTTGTCGCGAACGAAAGTACATCGGTGGCAGCGTCAGTACCGCGCCAATTGCGATTGAGCGCACGCATTTTGCGGTCGTCAGTGAGAACGATAGCAAGCTCGGTCGGGTTTGTTGACAGCGCGACGGCCGCTTGCATGACGGCGCGCCGCACCACTGCTTTGGCCGCACCGGCATCCTTCCATTGTTCCGAATCGACAATCACGTCGATCGTCAGCGCCGCAGCCGCCGCGCGCTTCATTCCCGGCGCTCGCGCTTGCGCGCCGCTTCCTCATCATAGGCCGTGACAATGCGCGCGACCAGTTCGTGACGGATCACGTCCGCCGCGGTGAAGCTGACATGGCCGATACCTTCGATGCCCTGAAGGAGACGCACCGCGTCCGCCAGCCCGGAAGTCTGGCCCGATGGCAAATCAACTTGGCTTGGATCGCCAGTCACTACCATTCGGCTATTTTCGCCTAACCGGGTGAGCAGCATTTTCATCTGCATTGCCGTCGTGTTCTGGGCCTCGTCCAGAATAACCGCGGCGTTCGACAGCGTACGCCCGCGCATGAATGCAAGCGGTGCGATCTCGATTTCGCCGGTCTGCAATGCCCGCTCGACGATTCGTGGATCCATCAAATCGTAAAGCGCGTCATAGATAGGCCGCAAGTAAGGATCGACCTTCTCACGCATGTCGCCTGGAAGAAAGCCGAGGCGTTCGCCCGCTTCCACCGCCGGGCGCGATAGAATGATGCGATCGACTTCCTTGCGCTCGAACAATTGCACAGCATAGGCGACCGCAAGCCAAGTCTTGCCCGTACCGGCGGGTCCGGTGGAAAACACCAGAGCATGGCGCTTGAGCGAGCGGATATAGGCATCCTGTGCAGCCGTCCGGGCGCGCACGCGGCGCCTGCGCAAGTTGATTTCCTCGAAGTTCTGACGCGCCGTTGCCAGATCGAAATCGAATAACGATCCTTGCGACAGCGCTTGCCGGATCGTGCCTTCGACGTCGCCTTGCACCAGATCATCGCCGCGCTTGAGCCTGTCGTAGAGGCTTTCAAGGACGCGGCGTGCCTGATCGCAGGCCTCACGCGAACCTTCGACCGTGACCTGATTGCCGCGTGAATTCGCGACGACCGCGAGCCGCCGCTCGATCAGCGCGAGATTCTGTCCGTATTGGCCGAATAGAATGGAAGCGAGGCGGTTGTCGTCAAAGGTAAGAACAATCTGTGCCGTATTGTCTGCCGCGATGAAAACCGATTCTTCCGTTTCCGGCGTGCGCAAATTCAGGCTCCTGTTGCAACCAGAACGGTTTCGGCCGGCCGCGTCACAGCCGCTCGCGGCCCCACAGCTGCAAGCGCGCCGAACAGACTGTTGCTGCCGATCTCGGTGATCGTCACGGCCGCAATATCGCCGATCAAAGAAGCGGGCGCTGTCGCTTGCACCGGTTGAAGATAGGGCGATCGGCCAACCAACTGCCCGCTGTGGCGACCCGGCCGCTCGAACAGCACGTCGAAGGTACGGCCCAGACAACTACGATTGAAAGCGGCTTGGCATTCGTCTATCGCCCTTTGCAGGCGTTGCAGCCGTTCTGATTTGACCGCTTCGTCGATCTGCCCTGGCATCTCAGCGCCGGGCGTACCTGGGCGCGGTGAGTATTTGAACGAGAATGCCCCGGAAAATCCGACCTCGGCGACCAAGCTGAGCGTTGCGGCAAAATCGTCTTCGCTCTCGCCGGGAAATCCCACGATGAAGTCGGAGGTGAGCGCGAGGGCCGGGCACGCGTGGCGCAATCGCTCGACGAGACTGAGATAATCGGCCCGCGTATGGCTGCGGTTCATGGCGGCAAGAATTCGGTCCGAACCGGATTGCACAGGCAAATGCAATTGCGGCATCAGCTTCGGCAAATCGCGATGTGCTGCTATTAGTTCATCATCCATGTCATGCGGATGACTGGTCGTATAGCGCAAACGCTCGATGCCCGGCACTACTCCGGCCCGTTCGAGCAGACGCGCCAGCGACCAAGGGCCGCCGTCCGGGCCCATGCCATGGTAGGCGTTGACGTTTTGGCCGATGAGCGTGACTTCGCGCACGCCGGCTTCGGCCAGTAATTCGATTTCAGCAATGATGCTCTGGACCGGCCGCGACAGTTCGGCGCCGCGCGTATAGGGCACCACGCAAAACGTACAAAATTTGTCACAGCCCTCTTGCACCGTAACGAAGGCGCAAGCGCCGCGCGCGCGGGTCGCCGCCGCGCTTGGCGGTGCAAGATGCGCGAATTTATCCTCTGTCGCGAAATCGGTATAGACAGCGCGGCCATCGCGCTCCGCGCGCGCCAATAGCATAGGCAAGCGATGGTAGCTCTGCGGCCCGAATACCAGATCGACTGCCGGCGCGCGGCGGATGATCTCTTCGCCCTCGGCCTGCGCTACACAACCTGCTACTGCGATGAGCACACGGCGATTTTCGACGGCGGCGGCCTGCTTGAGGCGGCGCACGCGGCCAAGTTCGGAGTAAACCTTTTCGGCGGCTTTCTCGCGGATATGGCACGTGTTCAGGATGATGAGATCGGCATCCTCGGCTGCGGCAGTCTCGACGTAACCGTGGGACGCCAAGGTGTCCGCCATCCGACGCGAGTCGTAGACGTTCATCTGGCAACCAAACGATTTGACGTAAAGCTTGCGGGATTGGCTCATAAATTAACCGCTAACCCAAGCCTTTGTTAGCGCTCGAGGAACAAGCTCCCTGCCGGAACCAAGCTCCATGCCGGAACGATGGCAAGCGTTGCTACGGCTGTCCGTTTAGCGGGATTTTGCCCAAAATAACACTCTCAATCTATGCCTGGAGATGGCGCCTCAATCACTGATACGTCTGGGTCACCCGAGATTCGGGACTTGATATAGGAAACCAAATCGTCGGGGCCACGCCGCGGGTGGCCTTGCCCAAATTCGCAGGCTCCCCTCAGCCGAGATCGCGCCGCAGCACCAAAGCGGTCGCACCGTCCTCGTAATAGCCGTGTCGGCGGCCGACCTCCTGGAATCCGGCGCGACGATAGAGCCGGCAGGCTGGCGCGTTTTGGGCGCCGACTTCCAAAAACACCGATCGGGTACCGATACCGGCGAGCCGGCGCAGATGCAGATCAAGCAATTGCCGCGACAGGCCGCGGCCGCGCCAACCCGGTGAAATCGCGACCGACAAGATTTCTGCTTCACCCGCAGCAACGCGCGATAGGATAAAGCCAATCAATTTGCCGCCCGCCGTGATGCGATGGGTAACAACATCACGTTCGAGCAACAGCTGCTGGATTTCGTCCTCGCCCCAGCCGCGCTGGAATGAGGCGCTGTGTATTGCGGCAATTGCCGGCGCGTCGGCCGGGCGCGCCTCGGAAATGCTTGGCGCGCTACGGTTCAACAGCCGAGATACGAAATTCATCATCGGCGCGGCAGCTGTGCGGCGTTTTGCGGCTGCGCATCCGGGGCGCGCAGATATTGCGGGTTCGGAGCCGCGTCGGTTTCCGGCGTAACGGCGCCGATCTGCGCCACCCAGGCGATGTCAGGCGCCGCGCGCGCGTCGACATTGCGCGGGGTTGGTGCTGTTTTCGACAATCCGTCAGCGACGGCTCGCGCGGCCGAGCCGACCAGACAAGCCGACGCGTTGGACGCCGCATCTATCGCCTCGCTCAGTCGCGCAAGTCGGGGAGAGACCAGAGTCTGACCGCCGGGACCAAAGACCTGCAAATAGACGTGCTCGTGCCGCGCATCGATTGCAGCGATGACCGGCGACTTGCCATTCGCGGCGAGGTAGGGCGCGGCATAGACCGCCAGTGTTGAAACGCCAACGACCGGCACTCCCGTCGCGACGGCAAATCCGCGGGCGGCGGCAAGACCGACGCGCACACCGGTGAAGCTGCCGGGGCCGGTAGTTACTGCAATGCGATCGAGGGCTCGGAACGCGATATTGGATTGCTTCATGACGCGCGCGATCAACGGCATCAGCGCTTCGGCATGGCCGCGGACCATTGGCAGCGTCTCGGCTGCGACGATGCCGTGGCCGGTCTCCAGAACGGCAGCTGCGCAGGCGGCGAGCGCCGTATCGATGGCGAGCACGCGCATGAAGAGTCACGTACGGGTGATGGCCGGCGGCAAATGCGCCGAATTACATCGGGCGAACTTCGGTGACGTCAGGAACGAAGTGACGCAGCAAATTCTGGATGCCGTGGCGCAGCGTTGCGGTTGACGACGGACAGCCAGAACAGGCGCCTTTCATGTTGAGATAAACGACGCCCTCCTTGAAGCCGCGGAAAGTGATATCGCCGCCATCGTTGGCGACCGCGGGGCGAACCCGCGTCTCGATCAGCTCCTTGATGGTGGCGACAGTCGTGGCATCCGCTTCGTCGAAGAATTCGTCGCCATCGCTGACTTCACGGCTGCCGGCCGCCAAAAGCGGCGCGCCCGACATGTAATGCTCCATGATGGCGCCCAAAATCATCGGCTTGAGCTGTTGCCACTCGCCGGCGCTTTTGGTGACGGTGATGAAATCGGAGCCGAAAAACACCCCGCTGACGCCGGGGACTCCAAATAGCCGCTCGGCGAGCGGCGACTGCTGTTCGGCTTGAGCGGCGTCACGCAGATCCAGCGTGCCGGTTTCCAGCACCGGACGGCCGGGCAGGAATTTCATCGTCGATGGATTCGGCGTGGCTTCGGTCTGAATGAACATTGGGCCCTCCATCACGGAGCATTTCGCCGGGCGAAAACCGCGCCGTGACTCGCGTCAACCTACCATACTAGGTGGCGAATTGCCTTGGAAGTTCAAGTGGCTTCTACGGCCGACCCTGCTCCCCCGCGCCTTGTGGTAGGGCCTCTGTTTCGTGTTCGGTTAAGCTCGCAATTCGTTCAGGGTGGCGGCAAAGGGTCCGTCGACCGGGGTCTGCGCCAAGTGGGCGAGCGTGTTGGCGAAGGTTTTCACCGCGACCCCAAAGGCTACGGCGACCATTGCCGTCCGATCGTAGCCGGCGGAAAGAAACGACTCGAGTTCTGCGTTCGCAACTTGGCCGCGAGCGATCGTGAACAATTCGGTAAAGCGCCGCAACGCCGCGAGCTTCGGATCGCGCACCGACGCTCCTGTGCCGATCGCCTTGACGATGTCCGGTGGGGTGCCAAGCTTCGCTGCCAGCGCGGCGTGGATCGCCAGCGAATAGTCAGCTCTATTGACCCGGCTGACCGACATCAGAACGATCTGCTGCTCAATGGGGCTGAGCGTCGTTTCACCAAACGCCTTCAGAGAATGGAAATAGCTTTCGAGCGTCGCAGGCTCGGCAGCCATAACAACGGCGAGATTCGGCACAAACCCGAAGACTTCGCGTGCCTGCGCAAGCATTGGCCTTGCTGCGGCAGGCGCCGTGACTTCCGTCAGGTCGGAGAAATGTGCCGAGGCGGCAATTGAAGCGCGCTGATCGAGCGAGGGCATTGAAGGCTTCCTTAGGAAAAATGCGGCTGAGGTTTAAGAGGCCGCCGCGTGCAGCGATCGCACATAATTCGCACGTCCGTTTGTTTAGATGCGGACGACAATCTTGCCCCCCGCTCCGTTGGACTCCATCAGCCGATGTGCGTCCCGGATATCCGCAAATTCAAACACTTTCGCCGGCTTCGCCCGGTAAGTGCCGTCGGCAACGTGATCGACGATTGTTTGGAACGGAATTTCGGAAAGGGGAAACGCCGGCGTTCCGGTGACGAGCGCGCTCGCGAAGACGCTGAGATGGCAGCCGCTCGGCATTTGAAATACGGGTTCGAGCGTTAGCGGACCGCCGCCGCCGAGAAAACCAACCAAGCAGGCCTGGCCACCGCGACGCAGAAGCGCAAGCGAGTCGAGAATCGTGGTATTGCCGACAATGTCGAGGACGGCATCGATCCCGTCCGAATGGCGTTCGCGAACCCGCTTGGCAAGTTGCGGCAGCTCCAAATACAATTCCTTCGCCCCTAATCCTTCCAGCATCGCCATGCGGGAAGCATTACGCGTCGTCGCAATGACGTGTGCGCCGGCATGAGCGGCGATATTCACGGCTGCTTGTCCCAGCGCCGACGTCGCCCCGCGAATGGCGACAATCTGATTCTTTGCGAGTTCGAGGATGCCGATCAGACTGGTCCAGGCAGTGGCGTAGGATTCGGGAACCGCAGCGAGTACTTCCCAAGGCAATTCGGTCTCGATCGCGATCACGTTCGTGCTGGGTGCCTGGACGAGCTCGGCGTAGCTGCCGTTGAGGCTTCGTCCCAAGCCACCGACCAGCGCCATGACCTTCTGACCGGGCTTGAAACGCCGGTCCGGATCGGCCCTGACCAAGCCGACGCATTCGATGCCGTTGATTTCCGCGACATCGCCCCAGGCGCCTTTACGGAAATAAATCTCCGCATGATTGAGCCCGAAGGCCTTTACTTCGATTGTGACGTAACCGGCTTGCGGGGTTGGATCGGGACGCTCCTCGATCTGCAAAACTTCGGGTCCGCCATACTGCTTGATCACGATTGCACGCATTGCCGTTCACCGGTCGGGGTTTGCTGTCATTCACTCGCGATGGCCTGGATAAGCGAGAATTAAATCGATAAAAAGAATGAAATATTGATCCTCTCGATAGATGAATCCTATGGAGGCGACGCTTCACCAGCTTGTTTGTTTCGACGCGGTGGTAACCGAGGGCAGCTTTCAGGCGGCGGCCGAAAAGATTCGGCGGGCGCAGCCGTCGGTCTCGGCGGCCGTCAAGAATCTGGAGAGCCAGCTTGGCTTGATGCTGCTCGACCGCAGCGGCTATCGCGTTGCGCTGACGGAAGCGGGTCGCTCATTCCACGAGCGGACGCGCATTTTTCTCCACGAGCTCTCCGCGCTCAAAAATCATGCGGCGCAACTC
>CATPBC010000076.1 GCA_955652195.1 uncultured Xanthobacteraceae bacterium
GCGTAGGTCGCGTAGCTGATCGGCGAGGCATCGAAATAAAGCTGCCGGTTCGCCATTGGCGGCGCACCGATGAATTTCTCGACCTTGTTGTCGCTGTTGCGGCCGTCTTGCACCTGAAGCGAGCACCACATCGCGGTGAGATCGTAGACGCCGTAGACGCCGATTAAGGCTTTGACGCTGGTGTCGGCCGCGGCGAACGGGTCCTGCGGATAACCGCCGGCGAATTTCTGGCCGCTAAGCGCGGCAAGCGCGGCGAGCTGTGCGCCGGCCGAAGCGCCGATTAGTCCGATGCGCGCCGGATCGATGCCGAAGGCGTGCGCCTTGCCGCGGAGGAATTGCACACCGGCAAGCACGTCCCGCACCGCCTCGGGGAACGTCTTGGATTTAGTCGCGAGCCGATAGGAGATGGCAAATACCGCGATACCGCGCGCGGCGAGATGCGGACCCCAATATTGAAAGGCGCTACGCGCGCCGGCGACCCAGCCGCCGCCATGTACGGCGACCAAAGCCGGCGATCCTTTGGCAGGTTTCGGCAGATATTTGGCGGCTTGCGGCAGATAAAGATCGCCGAGCAGCTCGATGCCGTCATGATTGGCATAGGCGACGCCGTTTTCGACCGTACCGCCGTCCGTCATTTCTTCGCCTCCTGCCTTGAGCCGCATGCAATGGCAAAACTTGATCGCCGTGGTAGAACACCGGACCGAAATTGAAAAGTATCGGAAAGAGGAAATGCTGCAGAGGGCCGACAGCGCCTCCGATTCGCTCGTCGTCGAAGGAACGCGTATCGATTTGATCGAACGCGGCGCGGGCCGGCCGGTGCTTCTTCTGCACGCCGAAAACGGCATCGAGCCGGCCGTTGCGGCGATCGACGCACTGGCCAAGACGACGCACGTCATCGCGCCGACGCATCCCGGCTTCGGCCGCTCCGAACTGCCCAGTGGCATGCGCACGGTCGACGATCTATCGTACTTTTATCTCGACCTCCTCGATCAGCGCGAGCTTCGCGACGTCACTTTGGTCGGCGTAGCGTTCGGCGCCTGGATTGCCGCTGAGATTGCGGTCAAATCGACGGCGCGGCTGGCGCGCCTGGTTTTGGCAAATGCGGTCGGCATCAAGGTCGGCGATCGCGAGACCCGCGATATCGCCGACATTTTTGCCCTCACCGAGCCGGAATATCTGGAGCTCACCTATTGCGATCCGAATGCCGGTCGCCGCGACTACAAATCTTTGCCGCCTGCCGAGGTGCTCGCCGCCGCGCGCGCCCGCGAAGCCACCGCGCGGTTTGCTTGGAGTCCGTATTTCCACAATCCGCGCCTGAAAAGCCGGCTGCATCGCATTCGCATTCCGACGCTGTTCTTATGGGGCGCGCACGATCGCATGGTCGGCGAAGCTTATGGCCGCGCTTATTGCGCGACGATCCCGGGCGGCCGCTTCGAAACCATCGAAGGCGCCGGGCATTTTCCGCATCAGGAGCAGCCGCAAGCTTTCGCTAAGCGCGTCCTAGCTTTCATGGATGGACAATGAAACTATTCTGATTGCCGGGGAAACGCATCATGAGAGTCTACCAGTTCAGCGAACAGCCCTATTACCCGACCTGGAACGACCATTCCGGATCGCTGCGCGTCATTCTTCCGAATAGTAAATGCGATCCGCGCATCGCCGCCGATCTGTTTCACCGCTATTACGACGAATACCAGGCCTGCGACGCCATCGGCATCGACATCATGCTCAACGAGCATCATCAGAGCGCCACCTGCATGTCGTCGGCGGTGGTGATTGGCTTGGCGGTGCTGGCGCGCGCCACCAAAAAGGCGCGGCTTCTGGTGCTCGGTTATCCGATCGGTCACCGGCCCGATCCGCTGCGCGTCGCCGAGGAGTTGGCAACCATCGATGTCATCTCCCGTGGCCGGCTCGACATGGGTTTCATCAAAGGCATCCCCTATGAGATCGCCGCCTCCAATCGCAACCCGGTCGAGCTGATGGAGCGATTCTGGGAGGCGCACGATTTCATTATCAAGGCGATGACGACGCATGACGCGACCTTCAACTGGGAAGGCGAATATTTCCACTACCGGCAGGTGAACATCTGGCCGCGGCCCTGGCAGGAGCCGCATCCGCCGGTGTGGTCGACCACCGGCAGCACCACGCAGGCGCGCGTTCTTGGCGAGCGCGGCTATGTCATGGCGACGCTCGGCACCGGCTATGGCACGCGCAAGGTCTACGACGCCTACCGCAAGAGCTACCTGGCTAAATTCGCGCGCGCGCCGGGCGCCGACCGCTTCGCTTATCTGGGCCTGGTCGCGGTCGCCAAGGACAAGGAGGAGGCGCGCCGGCGCGGCCATCTGATCGCCGGTTATCTGCGCACCAGCTCGATCGTCCATTTGCCGTTCCGCAATCCGCCCGGTTACCTGCCGGCCGAAGACAATGCCCGGCAGATGCGCGGCGAAACGCCGCCGCGCAGCTTCACCAAGGACGGCCGCGCCATCAACATGCACGCCGCGACGGTGGAGGAACTGATCGATGCCGGGATTCTGTTCTGCGGCACTCCCGAGGAGGTCTACGAGCAGATCGTTGACTTCTGCGAGCATTGCGGCGGCATGGGCAACCTTTTGATGATGGCGCACGGCGGCGAACTCACCCACGCGCAGACGATCGACAATCTGACGCTGTTCGCCGCCGAGGTTCTGCCGCGGCTCAAGGAATATCGGCAGCCGGACGCCGAGGCGGCCGCCGCGGCCGTGGCCGCGTAAATCTTCCTTATCGCGACCCTCAAAGGCCGCGACTCTTACGCAAGTCTTTGGAAAACGGGCTCATATCGCCTGTTCAAAAATTGGAATAAATCTTGATTTTGGAACAGCGCCGGTCCATTTCTGTTTCGGCGTGCGATGTGACGGATGCGGTCCGACGAACTTCGACTGAAGGATTTTGGATGAGCGCTGAACCCTTTGCGTCCGCACCCTATGTCGTCGGCGAGAGCGCGCGGCCTGTGACGGTGCCGCATATTCCGGCCCAAGAATTGCCGGCCCAAGAATTGCCGGCTGAAGAATCGCTTTGTCCGGTCGTGTCCCATGACTGGGTCAATGACGAATACAAGCATCTTGTCGTCGAGGCTTCGCCCAAGGCGCTGACGGTCACGCCCGGCCAGTTCTTCAACCTGTTGTGCCCTTCGCCCGATGTCGGCGAACTGTTCTTCCGCCGTCCGCAGAGCGTCTATCGGATCGACCGCGAGCGCGGACAGATCGAATTTCTCTACAAATGCGTCGGGCGCGGCACGCGCGGCTTGGCGACGCTGGAAAAAGGCGACGAGCTCAACATGGTCGGGCCGCTCGGCGTGGGTTTTAGACTCGATCCGGCCTGGCGCCAGATCGTCGTACTCGGCCGCGGTGTTGGCATCGCGACGCTGGGGCCGATTTCGCAAGCAGCGCGCGAAGGGCATGTCGGCGTCACCGCGATCCTCTCCGCGCGCAATCCGGATTTCGTCATGGCCGACGGCTTTTTCCGCGAAGCCGGCGATGTGGTGAGCGTGCTCGATACCGATGGCACCAGTGCGGTTGAGAATGTGGAACGAATTCTGCAGAGCCTGATCGTGCAACGACTCGCCGACGCTTTTTTCACTTGCGGCTCGAACCGGCTGTTTCAATTGATGAAGCGGCTTGGCAAGGCGCACAATATTCCGGGCCAAGTAGCGATGGAGCAGGTGATGGCCTGCGGGCTCGGTCCTTGCTACGTCTGCGTGCGTACCTTCGAAGTGGACGGCAAAAAGGAATTGCGCCGGGTCTGTATCGACGGCCCGGTCTTCGACATGCAGGAGGCGGTCGGATGGTAGATATGAGCGTCAAGATCGGCGCGGTGACGCTGAAGAATCCGATCATGCCGGCGTCCGGCTGTTTCTCGACCGATCTTGCCCAGGTGATGGATTTGAACCGGCTCGGCGCGCTGGTCGCCAAGACCGTGTCGCGCGAATTCCGCACCGGCAATCCGCCGCCGCGCGCCGCGGAAGTCGAAGGCGGCATGATCAATTCGATCGGCCTGCCGACCAAAGGGATCGACTATTTCCTGCAGCACCAGGTGCCCGATTATAAGCGCTTCACGCCGCCCTTGGTCGGCTCGATCTCGGCGACCACGATCGAGGATTTCGAGGCTATGGCGCGTGACGTGGCCAAGTCGGCGATTGACGTGCTTGAAGTCAATATTTCCTGCCCGACGCGCGATCCGAAGGGCGGCAACTTCGCCCTCCACGAGGAGCACACCTATAATGTCGTGAAGCTCATCCGCGCCACGACCGACAAGCCGATGTGGGTGAAATTATCGCCGAATGCCGGTGATGTGGTCGCAGTCGCCAAGGCCGCCGAGCGCGCCGGCGCCGACGCGCTTGTGGTCTCGAACACCATTCTCGGGCTGAAGATCAATACCGACACGTTTCGGCCGGCAATCGGCAACAAATTCGGCGGCCTCTCAGGCCCGGGAATAAAGCCGATCATCGTGCGGATGGTCTATCAATGCGCCAAGGCGGTGAAGATTCCGATCATCGGTTGCGGCGGCATCGTTAAAGTCGAGGATGTCGTCGAATATATGCTGGCTGGCGCGACGGCAGTGATGATCGGTTACCTGACGTTCCGCAATCCGACCGGCATGGTCGCCATCATCGATGGTTTGGAGCAATGGTGCGCCAAGCGCGGCTTTGCCCGCGTCGCCGATCTTACCGGCGCGATGATCGACGAAGCGCCGATGGAAACCTTCGCCGCCGCCGCCGCGCCGATCGGGTAGACTCCAGCCATGACCACCATGCGCATCACGATCCGCAAGCCGGACGATTGGCATCTGCACGTTCGCGACGGCGAAATGCTCAAAGCGGTGCTGCCGTTCACGGCAAAGAATTTTGGCCGCGCGATCCTCATGCCCAATCTCGTGCCGCCAGTGCGCACCACGGCGGACGGCAAAGCCTATCGCGAGCGCGTCATGGCGGCGCTGCCGCCAGGCTTGAAGTTCAAGCCGCTGATCACCTGCTATCTGACTGACGATACCGACCCCGACGACGTCGAACGCGGCTTTCGCGACGGACTGTTCGCCGGCGTGAAGCTCTATCCGGCGCATGCCACGACCAATTCGGCCTTCGGCGTCACCGATTACACTAAGATCGCACGCGTGTTGCAGCGCATGGAAAAGTTCGGCATGCCGTTTCTCATGCACGGCGAATATGTCGCGCCCGACGTCGACATTTTCGACCGCGAGGCGGTGTTCATCGACCGGCTGCTGTCGAAATGGATCAAGCAATTTCCCGGGCTGCGCATGATCCTGGAGCATCTGTCGTCCAAGGAGGGCGTCGATTTCGTCGCGGCCGCCGCCCCGCAACTTGGCGGCACGATCACGCCTTATCACATGATGCTGACGCGAACCGATTGGCTCGGTCACGGATTAAAGCCGTACATGTATGTGATGCCAGTGATCAAAACCGAGCGTGATCGCACCGCGCTGCGCCGGGCCGCGACCTCGGGCAAGGCTTGCTATTTCCTCGGCACCGACTCCGCGCCGCATCCTTACGCCAAGAAGGTTTCGGTCAGCGGCATTCCAGGCATGTTCAATGCGCCGGTCGCCATCGAAACCTACGCCCAGGTGTTCGAGGAGGAGGGCGCGCTCGATAAGCTTGAAGCCTTCGCCTCGCTCAATGGCCCCAAGCATTACCGGATGCCGCCCAACGAGGAGACGATTACCTTGGAAAAGTCGTCATGGACCGCGCCGGAAGAAGTTAAAGTCTCCGGGCCCGATGAGCGCGCCTTGATATACCGTGGCGGCGAGACCATTGCTTGGAAGGTGGTCAACTGAACTCTCCTTTCCCGTTATGGGAGGAGGGGAGTAGGAGAAGCGAATGACAGGCTTTCCCGACAAGGCGGTGATCGCCGAACTGACGGCCAAGATGCTGCTTGAAGTGGACGCGGTCCGCTTCATGGCCGACAAGCCTTTTATCTATACGTCCGGCTGGGCGAGCCCGGTCTATACCGATTGCCGCCGGCTGATTTCTTTTCCGCGCGTGCGCCAGACTCTGATCGATTTCGGCGTGGCAACAGTGATGCGCGAGGTCGGCTTCGAGCAGTTCGACGCCGTGGCCGGCGGCGAGACCGCCGGGATTCCATTCGCCGCATGGATGGCGGACCGCCTGATGCTGCCGATGCAATATGTGCGCAAGAAGCCGAAGGGCTTCGGGCGCAACGCGCAAATCGAAGGCCACATCGAGCCCGGCGACCGCGTGCTCTTGGTGGAGGACATGACCACCGACGGCCGCAGCAAAGTGAATTTTTGCAAGGCGCTGCGCGATGCCGGCGCGACCGTCGAGCATGTCTTTGTGTTTTTCTTCTACGATATTTTCCCCGAGGGAAAGCAGATCCTGCGCGAGCTTGGCGTGACGCTGCACGCGCTCGCGACCTGGTGGGACGTGCTCGACGCGGCCAAGAAGAGCGGCACCTTCGATAAAGGCAAACTCCGCGAAGCCGAAAAATTCATGAAGGATCCCGCCGCCTGGTCGAAAGCGCACGGTGGCGCCACGCAGGCGGCGGAGTAATCGCTATGGCGGCAACTGCCGATGTGATCGTCGTCGGGGCTGGCAATGCCGCCTTTTGCGCGGCGCTGGCGGCGCAAGACCAGGGCGCCAAGGTGGTGATGCTCGAGGCGGCGCCCGAGGAAGAATCCGGCGGCAACAGCCGCTTCACCGCCGGTTCGATCCGCGTCGTCTATAACGGCGTCGACGATATCAAAACTCTGGTCCCGGATTTGACGCCCGCGGAAATCGAAACCACCGATTTTGGCACTTATAGCGCCGATCAGTTCTTCGACGACATGGCGCGCGTCACGCAGCATCACGCCGACCCTGATCTGGTCGAACTTCTGGTCACCAAGAGCTTCGACTCGCTCAACTGGATGCGCAACAAGGGCGTGCGGCTCATTCCGATCTACGGCCGGCAGGCGTTCAAGATTGAGGGCAAGTTCAAATTCTGGGGTGGGCTGACGGTCGAATCGGTCGGCGGCGGCCCGGGCCTGATCGCAATGCTGACCGACTCGGCAAAAAAGCGCGGCATCGAAATTCGCTATGCGACGCGTGGGCTTGACTTGTTGTTTGACGGCGACCGCATCGAAGGCGTCCGCGCACGCCAGAACGGCGAAGTTCGCGAACTGCGCGCCAGATCGGTGGTGCTGGCGTGCGGCGGTTTCGAAGCCAATCCGGAATGGCGCACACGCTATCTCGGCCCCGGCTGGGACTTAGCCAAGGTACGCGGCAGCCGTTTCAACACTGGCGACGGAATTCGCATGGCGCTCGACATTGGCGCCGCGCCGCGCGGCAACTGGTCGGGCTGCCATGCCGTGCAATGGGAAATGAACGCGCCGGAATTCGGCGATCTCTCGGTCGGCGATCAGTTCCAGAAACACTCCTATCCGTTCTCGATCATGATCAATGCGAACGGCAAACGCTTCGTCGATGAAGGGGCGGATTTCCGCAACTACACCTACGCCAAATACGGCCGTGTAGTGCTGGAACAGCCAGGCCAGTTTGCCTGGCAGATCTTCGATCAGAAGGTGAAGCATCTGCAGCGCGACGAATATCGCATCCGGCAGATCACCAAGGTCACCGCCAATACGATCGAAGAGTTCGCCCGCAAACTCGAAGGCGTGAACGCGGCAGAATTCTTAAAAACCATCAAGGAATGGAATGCGGCGGTAAAAACCGACGTGCCGTTCAATCCGAACATCAAAGATGGGCGATGCACGCAGGGCCTCGCCATCAATAAGAGTAATTGGGCGAACACCATCGATGCGCCGCCGTTCGAAGGCTATGCCGTGACCTGCGGCATCACCTTCACCTTTGGCGGCCTGCGCATCAACACCGACGCCGAAGTCCTCAATACCGATTATCAGCCAATCCGCGGCTTGTATGCGGCCGGCGAGCTGGTCGGCGGGTTGTTCTACTTCAATTATCCTGGCGGCTCCGGGCTGATGTCCGGGACGGTGTTCGGCAAGATCGCCGGAACCGCTGCCGGGCGCGCCGGCAAAAACTGAAACGATCAAGAACTAGCACTGAGCGATCAAGCGATGGACGTAAAGGTTGCGCGCGGCCTCAACGAATTGAGTGCCACCGAGATTGCGTCAAAGATCGCGGCGGGTGAAACGACGTGTGAAGTCGTTGCCCGCGATTGCCTGGAGCGCATCGCCGCGCGCGACGATGTCGTCAAGGCCTGGGTGAATTTCAATCCGGAACTGGCGCTCGCCCAAGCGCGGGCATTCGACCGCGAACCGCGCCGCGGTCCGCTGCACGGCGTGCCGATCGGCGTCAAAGACGTCATCGATACGTTCGACATGCCGACTGAAATGGGTTCCCCGATTTATCGCGGCCATCGGCCGCCGGCAGACGCTGCCTGCGTTGCGCTGTTGCGCCGCGCCGGCGCGGTCATCCTCGGCAAGACGGCAACCTGCGAATTTGCCGGTATGGCGCCAGCCGCGACCACCAATCCACATAATCCCACGCACACCCCGGGCGGTTCATCGAGCGGATCGGCGGCGGCGGTCGCCGATTTTATGGTGCCGGCCGCGCTCGGCACGCAGACCGGCGGTTCGGTGCTGCGGCCATCCTCGTTTTGCGGAGTCTTCGGCTATAAGCCGACTTACAATACGTTCAACAAAGTGGGCCTCAAGCCGGCGGCCGAAAGCATCGATACGATCGGCTGGATCGCCCGTTCAATCGAGGATCTGGCGCTTCTCACCGCGGTACTGCGCATGGAAGAGCCGCGGCCGCTGCGCGATCTGAGCGCCGCGCCGCGCATCGGGCTGTGCCGCACGGAGCTTTGGGATAGCGCGCAAGGCGAAACCAAGACCGCGGTGCAAAACGCCGCCGCAGCGTTGGGCAAAGCCGGCGCCGTGGTTCGCGAGGTGAATTTGCCCGAATCCTTTGCCGGCCTGCCGGCACTGGCGCGCGGCACCATCAATCATTAGGAGCGCGCCGCCTGTATGGCGTTCGAATGGGACAATCATCGCGCAGCGCTGTCGCCGCAGATGCGCCGTTATATTGAGGCCGGCTTGAACACCTCGCGCGTGGAGTATGTCGGGGCTTGGCGGCGCGTCGAGCAATGCCGCGCGTTGTTGCCGAAAGTGTTCGAGGACGTCGATGTGCTGCTGACGCCCTGTGTTCCGGGCGAAGCGCCAAAAGGTCTCGCCTCGACCGGCGATCCCAGCATGCAGGCGATGTGGACCGCTTTACACACCCCGAGCATGACGCTGCCGACGAGTACATCCGTGTAGATCTCGGTGGTCGCCGTATCATTAAAAAAAAAA
>CATPBC010000077.1 GCA_955652195.1 uncultured Xanthobacteraceae bacterium
TCGGCATCATTCTCGGCGGCCGCATTGGTTATGTGCTGTTCTATAACTTCGCGCATTTTGCCGCCAATCCGATCGAGATTCTGCAGCTCTGGAACGGCGGGATGTCGTTCCACGGCGGCGTTGTCGGCTGCATCCTCGCCGTCGTGTTGTTTGCGTTGCGGCGGCACATTCCAGTTTTGTCACTTGGCGACGTGACGGCGGCAGTAGCGCCAATCGGATTGTTTCTTGGCCGCGTTGCCAATTTCATCAATGGGGAATTGTGGGGCCGCGCTACCGACGTGCCCTGGGCAATGGTCTTCCCGCATGGCGGCGCCATCCCGCGCCATCCAAGCCAGCTTTATGAAGCGAGCCTTGAGGGCGTCGTACTGTTCATTTTGCTCGCCTTGCTGGTCCGTTCCGGCGCGCTGAAGCGCCCCGGCGTTGTCACCGGCGTCTTCGCGATCGGCTATGGCGCAGCGCGGATCACCTGTGAATTTTTTCGCGAGCCGGACGTGCAGCTCGGTTTCTTATGGGGCGGGCTCACGATGGGAATGCTGCTCTGCATCCCACTGCTGCTAGCCGGCATCGCGGTGCTTGCCATCGCATTCCAGCATGCGCCAAAGCCAAAAAATGGCTGAGGCGGTTGCGCCGCTAATTGATGAAATTCGCCGGCTCATTGCGGCTGGCGGTCCAATGCCAGTCGCTGCATATATGCGGCTGTGCCTCACTCACCCAAGATATGGCTATTACATCAATCGCGATCCGCTCGGCGCTGGCGGCGATTTCATCACCTCACCGGAGATCAGCCAAATGTTCGGCGAGCTGATCGGGCTTTGGATCGCGGCGGTGTGGCGGCAAATGGGTGCGCCGGAAAATCTGCGCCTCATTGAGCTCGGCCCCGGACGCGGCACCTTGTTGCACGACGCGCTGCGGGCAACGAAAGTAGTGGGCGGATTTCGCGACGCGCTAGTGCTGCATCTGGTCGAAATTAGCCCGGCATTGCGTGAAATTCAGGAGCGACGGCTGGAGCCGATCGGCGCGCCGATCCTGTGGCACGACAAGCTCGAGGACGTCCCCGGCGGCCCAAGCATCATTGTTGCCAATGAATTTATCGATGCGCTCCCGGTTCATCAGGCCGTGAAAGCAGCCGACGGCTGGCACGAACGCGTGGTGGCCGTCACCGCCGAAGACAATCTCGTGTTCGACACCGCGCGCGACCCGCTACCGTTCTTTGAGGCATCGATGCCGCGCGCATTGCGCCAAGCCCCGCTCGGCTCGATCTATGAGTGGCGCGCCGATAATATCGCGCTCGAACTCGGTCGGCGAACACGCGAGGAAGGTGCCGCCTTGATCATCGATTATGGTCACGCCCATTCCGGTATGGGCGATACGCTGCAAGCGGTGGCACGGCATTCTTTCACGGACCCGTTGCGCGCGCCGGGCACCGCCGATTTGACGGCACACGTCGATTTCGAGGCGCTGGCGCAATGCGCCGAGACCATGGGCGCTCGCATCCACGGGCCGATACGGCAACGCGATTTGTTTCTTCGGCTCGGCATCGAACAACGCGCCGCCGCCCTGAAAGCCGGCGCGCCACAGGAGAGAGCGGCGGAGATCGAAATGGCACTCGCGCGGTTAATGGCGGGCGGCGCGCTAGGTATGGGCGAATTGTTCAAAGCGATCGCAATTGCAGCGCCGAAACTCGGTCCGCTGCCCGGTTTTGAAACAGCTCCATGAAGATCGAAGCCGCCTCACTGATGCTGACCGGAATCCGGCACGCTTTTTTTACGCGCGCCGGCGGCATTTCCAGCGGCCTCTATGAGAGCCTCAACGGCGGCGTCGGATCACGCGACAGCCCCGGCAATGTCACAGAAAATCGTGCCCGTATGGCAGCGGCATTAGGAGTCGAGCCGCAGCGGCTGCTCACCGCCTATCAATCGCATTCGCCCAATGTCGTCGTCGCCGAGGCGCCGTGGACGACCGATAACCGTCCCAATGCCGATGCGATCGTCACGCGTATGCGCTCGCTCGCCATCGGCGTGACGACAGCGGATTGTGGCCCCATCTTGCTTGCCGACCCGCGAGCAGGCGTGATTGGCGCCACCCATGCCGGCTGGCGCGGCGCTCTGACCGGCGTCATCGAGGCGACAGTCGCGGCAATGGAACGGCTCGGCGCCGCAGCCGACCAGATCCGGGCCGCAGTCGGTCCCATGATTCGGCAATCGAGCTATGAGGTTGGGGCCGAGCTTTTTGCCCGCTTTCATGCCGAAGACCCCGCCAGCAGCCGATTCTTCGCGCCGGCGAGCCGTACCGGGCACACGATGTTCGATCTCGCCGGCTATATCGCGGCCCGGCTCAAGCGGGCCGGGGTCGTTCAAGTCGAGGATCTCGCTCTGTGTACCTATGCCGATCCCGGACGGTTTTTCAGTTACCGCCGCACCACCCACCGCGGCGAGGCCGACTATGGCCGGCACATCAATGCAATCGCATTGGCCGGCGAGTTACGCATGGCGGCTTGACCCAGCAATACTGCGCAGGCATGTGGCGGCCCCTCTCGGCCAACGAGCGTTAACCTCTTATTGCTCAAAGCAAAAAAACCGACGGGGGAAAGGTTTTGATTCATATTGCCAGCCCCGGACGCGGCTTGTATCAGGGCTATGCATTTGTTCGGGCATGATCTTTCCGCAAACGGCGGCCGCCGCGAGACGACGCACCGCTTGCGCTTTTCGGGATCATGCTCCGCGGATCACGCGCCAGAAAGCGGCGCCGGAGAGCGGGGATGACGGGCAAAAACGGCGCGATCAAACTCGTCGCCGGCAACTCCAATCCTGTGCTCGCCGCAGCCATCGGCAAGTACATCGGCACGCCGATGACCAAAGCCGTGGTCCGGCGCTTTGCCGACATGGAAATCTTCGTGGAAATCCAGGAGAACGTGCGCGGCGCCGACGTGTTCGTCATTCAATCCACCTCGTTTCCCGCCAACGATCACCTGATGGAATTGTTGATCATCATCGACGCGCTGCGGCGCGCGTCGGCGCGGCGGATAACGGCAGTGATCCCGTATTACGGGTACGCCCGGCAGGACCGCAAACCGGGGCCGCGCACGCCGATCTCGGCGAAGCTCGTCGCCAATCTCATCACCCATGCCGGCGCCGACCGCGTGCTGACGCTCGATCTGCATGCCGGGCAAATCCAAGGCTTCTTCGATATTCCCACCGACAATCTGTTTGCGGCGCCGGAAATGACGCGCGACATCCGCCAGCGTTTCGATCTTAGTAAGCTCATTGTGGTGTCGCCCGACGTCGGCGGCGTAGTGCGGGCGCGCGGTCTGGCCAAGCGCATCAATGCGCCGCTCGCCATTGTCGATAAGCGGCGAGAACGTCCGGGCGAATCCGAAGTGGCCAACGTGATCGGCGAGGTCGATGGCGGCGTCTGCGTGCTGGTTGACGACATCATCGATTCCGGTGGCACGTTGGTAAACGCCGCCGACGCGCTGCTCGATAAGGGCGCTAAAGAGGTTTACGCCTACATCACCCATGGGGTGTTATCGGGCGGCGCAATTGAGCGCATCAGCAAATCTAGATTGAAAGAACTGGTCATCACCGACTCGATACAGCCGAGCAAAGCCGTCACCGAGGCGAAGAACATCCGCGTCTTGCCGGTTGCCACCCTGATCGGCGAAGCGATCAACCGAACGGCCGCGGAAGAGTCCGTGTCCAGCCTGTTCGACTGAGCCCGATCCAGCCCACCGATCCATCCCTGTCGAGCGAGCGCACGCGGTCACCCCGAGTCAACTTGTCGCAGTCCGAGCTGTGGACGGCAATCTTTTGCCGATTGTGCCGACCGGGCAAATCACTTCATGAGTGCCGGTAGTGATGTGCGTACAGCGTGTTGTGCGGCCTTTGGTGGATGGAATCAGGCCGATTATAGTCGGTGGACGGGCTGATTCGGGGCTTTCGTCAACAGGCACGCAAAAGTCGCTCCTGCGTCAAATTGCAGCCGGTATTTAGAACGGTGCTTGTGGCGTGCGTTCCACCCTCAGGGGACAGAGTGGAGACGGCATGGCACTCATCGAGTCTACGCGCGATCATCGTGACAGCCCACTCGACGTTGTCGAGCATATGGCTGCCGGCAATAACTGGCCATTTGAACGTGCCGGCGAAGACGAGATTGGTCTCGTAGTCACCGGCCGATGGACCAATTATCAGGTGTCGTTCACGTGGATGAGCGACATTGAAACGCTGCACCTTGCTTGTGCTTTTGACATGAAGGTGCCGGAGCCGCGGTTGGCGGAGGTGCAAAAACTGATCGCACTGGTCAACGAGCAACTGTGGATCGGACATTTCGACGTGTGGACTCAGAACGGCGTCATCATGTTCCGCCATGCTATGGTGCTGGCGGGCGGCGTCGCGGCATCCGGGCGGCAATGCGAATCGGTCCTTGCAACCGCGCTCGACACCTCCGAGCGCTATTTCCCGGCTTTCCAATTCGTTATCTGGGCAGGCAAGTCGGCGCGGGAGGCGATGGATTCCGCGATGTTTGAAACCACGGGCCAGGCGTGACCACCGCCGGCCGAAGTCGCAATCCAAGTCCGGACTTAAGTTCAGACCTGCGCGATTTCTCCGGCCTGCTCGTTCTGGTCGGCGCCGGCAAAATGGGCGGCGCTCTGCTCGAAGGCTGGCTCCGGCTTGGCCTCGATCCGCGCAAGCTCGTGGTAGTGGAGCCGCAGCCGCAGCCGCACATCGCGGCGCTGGTAAATCGGGGCGCTATGCTCAATCCGAATGGCGAAACGCTGCGCGGCGCGAACGTCGTGGTCATAGCGGTGAAGCCGCAAACGGCGCTCGAGGCGCTTGCGGCGCTGGGGCCGAATCTTTCTCCTTCCGTATTGGTCATCTCGATCATGGCCGGTCGCACACTGGCGTTTCTCTCCTCGGCATTGCCGCGCGCGCAGGCGATGGTGCGCGCGATGCCGAACACCCCAGCCGCGATCGGACGGGGCATCACCGTCGCGGTGCCGTGGAAGGCCGACGCGGCGCAGCGCGACCTTGCTCATCGGCTGCTCGGCGCGACTGGCGCGGTGGAATGGGTTGAGGACGAGGCCCTCATGGATGCGGTAACCGCGGTATCGGGCTCAGGGCCAGCTTATGTCTTTCTGCTCGCCGAAGCCCTGGCGCAGGCAGGAACAGCGGCAGGACTGCCGCCGGGTCTGGCGGAAAAGCTCGCGCGCGAGACCGTTGCCGGGTCCGGCGAGCTGTTGCACCGGTCGCGGGAGGATGCCGCGACTTTACGGGAAAACGTCACCTCGCCCGGCGGCACGACCGCCGCTGCACTGGCCGTCTTGATGCGTCCAAACGGTCTGATGCGGCTCATGACCGAAGCAATAGCCGCCGCAACAGCGCGCTCCCGCGAATTGGCTGGCTGACTTCGGACGCCGAGTTCGAGCCTTGATTTCGAGCGCCGATTTCGCGCCTCATTTCGCGCCTCATTTCGCGCCTCTTGGAACGATCAGGCCCGCGCATACATTCCAAGCTATAATGCGAAACCCCGGCAGCTGGCTGTCGGGCCGGCTTTCGTTAAGTCGTTATCCAACCGCCCGGATGCGGTAGGGGTTACCAAGTAGGGTTGCCAAGTAGGAGTGTTGTCATGGCTCGCAGGTCCGCTCGCAAATCGTCGGCTCGATCCACCCGTCGCCCCGCTGCCGCTGCGCCGACGAGCGATCGCGACAAGATCATTGCGGCCTTCCTGGACCTGCTCGCCGCAAAGCGCATCGAGCAGATTGGTTTTGCCGAAATCGCCGAAGCCGCCGGTGTGCCGCTGGCGCAGCTTCGCAACGAATTTCCTTCCACTTTGGCAATTCTGGCGGCTCACATTAAATCGCTCGACCGCGCGGTGTTGAGCGAGGATTTCGGCGACGTCGAGGACGAGCCGCCGCGTGAGCGCCTGTTCGACGTGTTAATGCGGAGGCTTGAAATCCTCAGCCCACACCGTGAAGCGGTGCGATCGCTCATACGCTCGGCCAGGCGCAATCCGCCGCTTGCGCTGGCGCTTAACGGACTTGCGGTCCGCTCGCAGCAATGGATGCTGACAGCAGCCGGCATTAGCGCCTCGGGGCCGCGCGGCATGATACGCGCCCAAGGTCTTGCCGCGCTGTTCGGCGGCGTGCTGCGGACCTGGATTCATGATGAAGATCCGGGCCTCGCCCGGACAATGGCTGCGCTCGACCGGGCGCTGGCGCGAGGTCAGCGGTTTGCTGGCCTGCTCGAGGATTTGTGTCGAATACCGGCGCGACTTTGCCGATTGCGGCCGCGCCGGCGACGCGACGAGCATTCGGAAGATTCCGCCGCGGCCTAATTGCCGCAACGGCATGAACTGGTCAGGAAAACGCCGCGCACACGCGAGCTGCAAATTAGAATGCCTATAAAAAATGATTTTTTCTTTGCAAGCGCCGGCAGCCTGGACTATTGAAAGTTTCATATCGAACCAATTTTTCGCGGACTCCTCGCGACCATGATTGTGTGTTCCTGCAACGTGTTCACGGACCACGATGTGCGTGCGACGCTCTCGACGGGCCGAGACATTCCGCGAACAACGGGGCAGGTTTACCATTGCCTGGGCTGTAGCGCACAATGCGGGCGTTGCGCGCGCACCATTCGCCGCATCATGGACGAAGCGCTCATGACCACCGAGCCCGAATGTTGCAGGACATCTCGTGCTGAGTCGTGACTGATTCCACAATCGTCATCTGATAAGCGCCGCGCCCGCTTTCAGCGCGCGGCACACCGGCTATAATCGAAAAGTCTCGAACGCCGAACGTGCAATAACGGCCAATGCCAGGAGCAAATTATGCGAGGGGAGCCGGGTGTCGTCGATTATCTCAACAAGGCGCTGCGGCACGAGTTGACCGCGGTCAATCAATATTGGCTGCATTATCGCCTGCTCGACAATTGGGGCTACAAATCGCTCGCCAAGCAATGGCGCAAGGAATCCATCGAGGAGATGCAGCACGCCGATAAGCTCGTCGAACGCGTCATCTTTCTTGACGGTTTTCCTAACATGCAGGTGCTCGATCCGCTGCATATCGGACAGAACGTGAAGGAAGTACTCGACTGCGATCTCGCCGCCGAGATTTCAGCACGCACGCTCTACGAGGAAGCCGCTACGCATTGCCATTCGGTTCGCGATTATGTGTCGCGCGATCTGTTCGAAAAGCTCATGCACGATGAGGAGGAACACATCGATTTCCTCGAAACCCAGCTTGATCTCGTCGCCAAGCTTGGGCTTGAACTCTACGCGCAGCATCACATTGGCGAACTTGAAGAGGACGAAGACTGAGCCGCCGCAGCCCCCGGCCGGCCGGTCGATTAATTAGAAAGCCGGTCGGCGCTTTGCCGGCCCTGTAAAGTAGCGCAGTCACGGGCGGTCTCGCCTGACGGCGCGCAATATCAGCCCAAGCGACCCGTTTAATCTTGCGACTTTTATTGTCTGGCTTGACGTCGGTCACCCGCTTCCTTATTTCCGGCGACGGGACACCCCTCCCCACCGAGGGGCGACTATCTGGAAGGATAGGCCATGACCTCAGCGATGCCCTCCGTGCGGCCGGTAGTGCCGCATTTTTCGTCCGGCCCCTGCGCCAAGCGCCCCGGCTGGAGCCTGCAAAACCTCGCTGGCGCGCTGCTCGGCCGCTCGCATCGCTCGAAGCCCGGCAGGGTGAAGCTCAAACGCGCCATCGACCTGACGCGCGAGGTGCTGCAGGTCCCGGCCGATTACCGGATCGCCATCGTGCCGGCTTCCGATACAGGCGCCATCGAAATGGCCCTGTGGTCGCTTCTTGGACCGCAGCCGGTGACTATGCTCGCGTGGGAATCTTTCGGCGAGGGTTGGATCAACGACGTCGTCAAGGAGCTCAAGCTCAAAAATGTAACCGTGCTGCGCGCGCCCTATGGCGAATTGCCCGATCTCGGCTCGGTCGATCCGGCGAGCGACATCGTGTTCACCTGGAACGGCACGACCTCCGGCACGCGGGTGCCGAATGCCGATTGGATCGCTGCCGCCCGCACCGGCCTCTCGATTTGCGACGCAACCTCTGCCGCATTCGCGCAAGCCTTGGACTGGCCGAAGCTCGATGTCGCAACGTTTTCCTGGCAGAAGGTGCTGGGCGGCGAGGCGGCGCATGGCATGCTGATTTTGTCCCCGCGCGCGGCGGCGCGGCTTGAAACGTGTAAGCCGCCCTGGCCGATGCCAAAAATCTTCCGCATGACCAAAGGCGGCAAGCTAAACGAAGGCATCTTTCAGGGCGAGACCATCAACACGCCGTCCATGCTGTGCCTCGAAGATTATCTCGATGCGCTGGAATGGGCGCAGTCGATCGGCGGGCGCAAAGCGTTGCACGCGCGCGCCGACGCCAACACCAAAGTCATCGCCGATTGGGCGGCGCGTACATCGTGGATTGATTTTTTGACCCGCGATCCGGCGCTGCGCTCCAATACGTCGGTGTGCCTGAAAGTCGTCGATCCGGCAGTTACCCGTCTGCCGGGCGAGGTACAAGCTGCTTTCGTAAAGGGCATCGCGGCGGCGCTCGAGAAAGAAGGCGTCGCCTATGACATCGCCGCCTATCGCGACGCTCCCCCGGGTTTGCGCATATGGTGCGGTTCGACAGTCGAACGCACCGACGTCGAAGCGCTCACGCTGTGGCTGGATTGGGCCTATGCCACCGCCAAAGCCGCGCTTGCCACCGCGGCGTGACGACGATCTCCGGCAGCTCTTGAGAGGACCAACGAATGGCGCCGCGAGTCCTTATTTCGGATGCGCTTTCTCCGGCGGCGGTGGCGATTTTTAAGAATCGCGGCCTCGACGTGGAATTTCAACCCAACCTGGGCAAAGACAAGGAAAAGCTTGCCGCCGCAATTGACGGTTTCGATGGCCTGGCGATCCGATCCGCGACCAAGGTCACGGCCAAGCTGCTGGAGCATGCCAAGAGCTTAAAGGTGATCGGCCGCGCCGGCATCGGCGTGGACAATGTCGACATCGCAGCGGCGACGGCGCGCGGTGTCATTGTTATGAACACGCCATTTGGCAATTCGATCACGACGGCGGAACATGCGATCACGCTGATGCTGGCATTGGCGCGGCAAATCCCGGAAGCCGACAGTTCGACCCGCGCCGGCAAGTGGGAGAAAAACAAGTTTCTCGGCGTTGAGATCTTCAGCAAGACGCTGGGCATCATCGGCTGCGGCAATGTCGGCTCGATCGTCGCCGACCGTGCGCTCGGCTTGAAGATGAAGGTTATCGCCTACGATCCTTTCCTGTCCGTCGAACGCGCACTCAAGCTCGGTGTCGAGAAGGTCGAACTGGACGAGTTGTGGCGCCGCGCGGATTTCATCACGTTGCATACGCCGCTAACCGAAAAGACGCGCAATATCATCAATGCCGAAACTCTGGCGCAGATGAAGCGCGGCGTGCGGCTAATCAATTGCGCGCGCGGCGAACTGATCGACGAGGCCGCGCTCGCTACGGCGTTGAAATCGGAGCAAGTCGCCGGCGCGGCGCTTGATGTCTTCCGGGAGGAGCCGGCCACCCAAAGCGTGCTATTCGGCTTACCCAATGTGGTGTGCACGCCGCATCTTGGCGCCTCGACCATGGAGGCGCAGGAAAACGTCGCGCTGCAAATCGCCGAGCAAATGTCGGACTACCTTCTGCGCGGCGCGATTTCCAATGCCGTCAATTTCCCCTCGATCAGCGCCGAGGAAGCGCCCAAACTCAAACCGTTTATCGCGCTTGCGGAAAAGCTCGGTTCGTTCGCCGGCCAGCTCACCGAAAGCGGCATCAAGCAGGTGCGGATTACCTACGAGGGCGGGGTCGCCGAAATGAACACCAAGGCGCTGACCTCCGCTGCGGTGGCGGGCCTGCTCCGGCCGATGCTACAAGAGGTCAATGTCGTCTCGGCGCCAATTGTCGCCAGAGATCGCGGCATTGTCGTTGAGGAAACCCGCCGCGATGCCGAAGGCGACTACGACAGTCTGATCACGCTCGCTGTCGTGACGGATCGGCAAACGCGCTCAGTCTCA
>CATPBC010000078.1 GCA_955652195.1 uncultured Xanthobacteraceae bacterium
GGCTCGGACTGCACCACGTATTGCGCGGCCACGGCGCCGTTGGCGCCGGGCTTATTCTCGACCGCAAGGGCCCCGCCCAGCGTGTTTTGCATCTTGGCGGCGATCAACCGCGCGGTCCGATCGGCAGTGCCTCCGGCGGTAAAGGCAACGATCAGGCGCACCGGACGGGTCGGATAGTCCTCAGCCTGGGCGTGAGCGCTCAGCAAAATGCAGAGCGCCGCAAAGACGGCGGCGGAATACCGGAAAGGTCTGTAGGAGGATGGTCCGCGCATAGGCGCAAAATCGGAGGAAGGCAAAATCGGAGGAAGGATTTGAACCGCTCATTTCCGCGTCAGCAGGAATCCAGATTTAGCATATGCGCGTTAGCCGGACAGCCGCTCGATTGCCGCGCCGCAGCGTCCGAGTTTTTCCTCCAGCCGCTCGAAACCGCGGTCGAGGTGGTAGACGCGATTGACGATGGTTTCGCCTTCGGCGGCAAGCGCCGCGATCACCAGCGACACCGAAGCGCGCAGGTCCGTCGCCATGACCGGCGCGCCCTTGAGCTGCGGGACGCCTTCGATGGTGGCGCGTTCGCCGTCGAGATGGATCCGCGCGCCAAGTCGCGTCAGCTCGCCGACATGCATGAAACGATTCTCGAAAATCGTCTCGGTGATGTGCGAGGTGCCGCGCGCCCGCGTCATCAGCGCCATCAGTTGCGCCTGCAGGTCGGTCGGGAATTCGGGAAAGGGCGCAGTCGTCACATCGACCGGCGCCAGACCGTGGCTAACGCCGTTGCGGGCGATGCGAATGCCCTGATTGGTCGGGGTGACCGTCACGCCAGTGCGAACCAGCACATCGAGCGCGGCTTGTAGGAGTTCCGGCCGCGCGTTCTGCAGCAAGACGTCGCCGCCTGCCATGGCAGTCGCCATGGCATAGGTGCCGGTTTCGATCCGGTCGGGCAGCACCGCATGCCGCGCGCCGTCCAATTTGGCGACGCCCTCGATGACGATCTGCTTGCTGCCAGCGCCGGAAATCCGCGCGCCCATCTTGTTGAGGCAGTCGGCGACGTCGGCGACTTCGGGCTCCCGCGCCGCGTTCTCGATCACCGTCGTGCCCCGCGCCAAGCTCGCCGCCATCATTGCCGTATGGGTGCCGCCGACAGTGACTTTCGGAAAGACGATTTCTGCGCCGCGTAACCCATGCGGCGCGCGCGCCACCACATAGCCAGATTCGATTTCGATTTCGGCGCCAAGCTGCGCGATCGCCATAATGAGGAGATCAACCGGCCGCGTGCCGATTGCGCAACCGCCTGGCATGGAGACGCGCGCCTCGCCCATGCGCGCGACCAGCGGCGCGAGCACCCAGAAGCTTGCCCGCATTTTGGAGACAAGTTCATAGGGCGCGGTAGTATCGACAATGCGCGACGCGGAGATGTGCAAGGTCTGGCCGTGATCGGCAGTCTCACCGGAGCGTTTGCCACTCACCATGATGTCGACGCCGTGATTGCCGAGAATACGTTCGAGCAGCGCCACATCGGCCAGCCGCGGCACATTGTCGAGGATCAAAGTTTGCTCGGTGAGCAGGCTGGCGATCATCAACGGCAGCGTGGCGTTCTTCGCCCCGGAAATCGGAATCGTGCCGTTGAGGTTGCGGCCGCCGACGATACGAATGCGATCCATGCTCGTCCCCTAAAGCATGATCCCGAAAAGTGGATACCGGTTTTCGGGAAAGATCATGCCGAAACAATAAGCTAAAGTGAAATGGCGATTCAACCTAAAGCCATTTCGTTTACGCCGGCCTACTCGTCGCTCCGATTGCGGCGGAAGTCGGGAACCCGTCCGGCCACTTGGGCGTCCCGCGCCGGTGATGCCTCGTTTGACGCACGTTGGCGCGCCAATTGGCGTTCTCTGGCTTGTTGCTTGCGCCGCTTGAGGTTTTCACGCAGCGCTGCGGCAAGCCGCGCCTTGCGCGCCGCGCGCTGGTCGGCCTTGCCGCCTTCTTTGCCGCCTTTGACCATTGTGAAAGCTCAAAGCACGGCGGCAGCCGCGCGGCAACGCCTGCGGGCTCGGAGTGGCTCGCTTGCGCGAACATGGCCCCCTATGGCAAGGATCGCCGCGCGACCGCATCTATTTCACGGCCCGATCCAGGCGCCCGCTGCCGTAGCTCAGTGGTAGAGCACTCCCTTGGTAAGGGAGAGGTCGTCAGTTCAATCCTGACCGGCAGCACCACATATCACTGAAAATAAAGGATATTTCAAAAAGTGTTCGCTGCCGCTAACGAATGCCGCTAATATGTGCCGCTAACGGAGGTCCCCATGCGGCGCAAAACCGACTACCTCTTCCTGCGCGCCGGCTCCCGCAACTGGCACATCAAGTTGCAATCGCCCGACAAGCGCGTTGAGAAGTCGCTAGGCACGACGGACCGGCAGGAGGCGGAGATACTAGCGTCGCCGATGATCGCCGAGCACAAGCGCAAGCTGTTAGAGGCGCGACCGCGCCTCGAAGCTGCGTGGCAACACGAATACGAACCGGGGCGCGAGCACGTCGGCCCGGACGGCGGGCGCATAATCGCCATGGATCGTGAGTTGATCCATCTCGACTCGTCGGGGCGTGTCACTGGCCGCGCTGCCAACGGCGCACCCGCGTGGGCGATGGTGGGGCTAGAACGGAGGCTGGGGATACCTGTGCCCATCATCGCGGCCAATCTCATCGGCATGGTCGACGTCTCCGAGACGAGCAGGCCAACTCTCGCGGTGAAAGACGGCGACGATGCTATCATTGAGACGTATCTGAAGCACGCCGCCGTCACGGGCTATTACGAGCGCGAAGCGCGAAGCGTGTGGGCGCTGTACCGGGCGCTAAC
>CATPBC010000079.1 GCA_955652195.1 uncultured Xanthobacteraceae bacterium
CGATTGACTGGCCGCGCCCGCCTTCCTACCGTGGCTGCAACAGATTAGAAAACAAGTCCGCGGCGGACAACGCGGTCCGGCGATCCCGCATGAGCGGCTGGACGCATTCGGGCGGCGGATGCAAATCACTGCGCGGCGCTGAAGGAGCAATCGAGTGAGAGGACGCAGCCACTCCTAAATACCTCCCCCTTGAGGGGAGGGAAGAGAGGGCGGGCCGCGCACAGTGCGGGCGCAGGTCGAGTTCTGGCAAGGGTGGGCGAATGGTTTTTCTGCAAGTGATTGTCGGTGGGCTGCTGTTAGGGGCGATTTACGCGCTGTTATCCTCGGGCCTCACGCTGATCTGGGGCATGATGAATTTCATCAATTTCGCCCATGGCGAATTCGTGATGCTGGGCATGTATGTCGCATTCCTGGTGGTCGTGTGGCTGGGCGGCGGACCTGCTGTGTTCACTATTGCCGCGGCCGTGGCGTTACTTGTGCTCGGCGTCGGGATTTACTTGTCGCTCATTCGTCATGTCATCCGCGGTCCGATGCTCGCGCAGATTCTCTCGACATTCGGGCTGGCGCTGCTGCTTCGCTACAGCGCGTTCTACATTTTCTCTGCCAATTTCGTCTCGCTGCCGCAGACCTGGCTCGCGGGCACCATCAATCTCGGCGGCATATTCCTGCCCGTTGCGCAGCTCGTCGGCGGCGTGCTTGCGATTGCGCTGACGCTGGCACTCCACCTTCTGCTCACCCGCAGCGCGATGGGCAGCAGGCTCCTTGCGGTAGCGGAAGATCGCGCCGCGGCAATGCTGATGGGCATCCGGCCCGATCGCATGCAGATGCTGGCCTGGGGCTTATCCGCCGGCGCCGCCGGAATTGCCGGCGCGCTGCTGGCGACAGCCTATCCGTGGTCGCCGTCGGTCGGCGAGACTTTCGGCCTCATTGCTTTCGTCGTGGTGGCCCTCGGCGGCTTTGGCAGCGTGCTCGGCTCGCTCTATGCCGGCCTGATCATTGGATTGATCCAGGCCATCTCCGCGTTTTGGCTCGGCGCCATCTATAAAGACATCGTCGTCTATGGCCTTTTCGTCGCGCTGTTGTGGTTCCGGCCGCAAGGATTGATGGGGAAAGTGTGACCAAAGCTCTGTCGCCGCGCCTTGCCATCATTCTGCTCGCGGCGGCGCTGATACTCTATCCGCTGGTGCTGTCCGGCGCGTTCTACCGCGATATCGGCGTGGCGTTCCTGTTGGCCGCGATCTCGGCTTCGGCATGGAATATCGTCGGCGGCTATGCCGGCCAAGTCTCGGTCGGCCACAGTATGTTCTTCGGCTTGGGCGCCTATACGCCGTTATTGTTTTACTCGCTGTGGGGCTGGCCGCCGATTGCCGGCATTCCGGCCGGTATCGCGCTTTCCATCGGGCTGTCGCTTCTGATCGGCATGCCGACGTTCCGGCTGACCGGACATTATTTCAGCATGGCCACAATTGCGGTCGCCGAGCTGATCCGGATTTTTACCGGTACCTGGGATTTCGTCGGCGCCGCCATCGGCTTGCAGGGACCGGCCATCGCGCGCGGCTGGTGGGACCTCACCTTTCGCAGCGAGGTGCCATACTACTATCTGTTCCTCGCTGTGCTCGCGCTTCTTCTCGCGGTCACCACGTTCATCGAACGCCGACGCTTCGGCTTTTATCTGCGCGCGATCAAAGCGAGCGAGCGCGCCGCGCGCAGCCTCGGCGTTCCAGTGCGGCGGACCAAGATGCAGGCGCTGGCGTTATCGGCCGCGTTCACATCGGTCGCTGGCTCGCTCTATGTGATAAAGACCGGATTCATCGATCCTGACAGCGCCTTCGGTATCCTGATCTCGGTGCAGATGGTCATTGTCGCTGCGCTCGGCGGCGCGGGGACTCTGTTTGGCCCTTTAGTCGGCGCGCTGATCCTCATCCCGTTGCAAAGCGCGACCAATACCTGGTTCGGCGGCGGCGGCTCGGGACTGACCTACATCCTCTACGGCGGCATCATCGTCTTGATCGCGCGCTTCGAGCCGGGCGGCCTGTTCGAATTATGGCAGCGGGTGGCGCCGGCTCTGCACAAACTCTTGGGGAAACGCCTCCATGTCTGACGCCGGGCGCATTACCGCTGCGAAGCACCTCCTCGAAGCGACTAGCGTGTCGAAGAGCTTCGGTGAATTCCGCGCCGTCGCCGGCGCCGATCTGACGGTGAACGAAGGCGATATCATCGGATTGATCGGTCCGAACGGTGCGGGCAAATCGACCTTCTTTAATTGTCTCGCTGGCGAGACGCCGCCGAGCGGCGGGCGGATCGTATTCGACGGCAAGGATCTAACGCGCGCTTCGCCGGAAGCGCATGCGCGCGCCGGCATCGGCCGCACCTTTCAAGTGCCGACTACGTTTGCCGATATGAGCGTCCTCCACAATGTGATGGTCGGCGCCTTTCTGCGCCATCCGCATCGCAACGATGCGCGCGACAAGGCGCGGGCCGTCCTCGAACTGACCGGCTTGCGCGCCGACCAGCCGGCGCGCTCGCTCGGGACGCCCGGCCGCAAGCGATTGGAAATCGCGCGTGCACTTGCGACCGAGCCGCGCCTGCTGTTGCTCGATGAATCGCTCGCCGGTCTGACGCCGAACGAATTGCAGGACGCGATCGCGCTGGTGCGCCGCATTCACCAAGGCGGCGTCACCATCGTGATCGTGGAGCACATCATGGAAGTGATCATGACCCTGACCGGGCATGTCCTCGTCTTCAATCAAGGCCATGTGATCGCCAGCGGCACGCCTGACTCGGTGGTGCGCGAACCGGCGGTGATTGAAGCCTATCTTGGGCGCAGCCATCGGCGGCCGCAGGCGACGGGTTCGCAGGTGGAT
Source organism: uncultured Xanthobacteraceae bacterium (assembly GCA_955652195.1). GTDB lineage: Bacteria > Pseudomonadota > Alphaproteobacteria > Rhizobiales > Xanthobacteraceae > BOG-931. The sequence goes on from CATPBC010000079.1 coordinate 2,865, forward strand.
CGCTGAAATTTGGATCGCTGAGATTTTGCCTCCCAGAAGCGGGGAGGGCATGTCAAATGCGATGTCAAATGCGATGTCGAGGGAGCAAGGAAGAGGAATGCCCGAGCTGGTCGTCGAGCATCTGGAAG
>CATPBC010000080.1 GCA_955652195.1 uncultured Xanthobacteraceae bacterium
GCGAATAACAAAGGCAGACATCACTCGCGTGATTCACAAAGAGCCGGCGTTTGCCGAGCAATTTATCGCGCACCTCTTGGCTCGCAGCAGTCGCGTCGAGGAGGACCTGGTCGATCAACTGTTCAATTCGAGCGAGAAACGGCTGGCACGAATTCTTCTGCTGCTGGCGAATTTTGGCAAGGAAGGTCGGCCGGCGCCAATCATAGCGAAAATCAGCCAAGGGACACTGGCGGAGATGATCGGCACGACGCGATCTCGTGTGAGTTTTTTCCTGAACAAATTTCGGGAATTGGGTCTTATTGACTACAACGGCAGCATCGAAGTTCACAGTTCCTTGTTGAACGTGGTTCTCCACGATCAACCGCAGATTAGGCGCTGAAGCATTTGATGAACTTGAGAGCGGCGACTGCCACCACGCCCGCAATCTCAGACAATTTGAGCCGTACAGAATTAAGAGTGCCGTCTCAAGAAAACGCAACGCTCGGTGCTGCAGCAGGGCGCGGGTGCTGGCCGGGTTTGAGGCCGCATTTTGCTGTGGACGGGCAATCTGGGTGAGCAATTTTGACCAGACGCCTACTGCCAAGGAGCGCATGAGGATATTGGGACGGGGCGCACCGGAGGGTGCCCATGTCGATAACAGATCAGTTCTGGCAATACGCTAAAGAGGCGATGCTTTCGGCCTGCTATGCCAAAACCGACGATGACAAGCAGGCGTTGCTTGATCTTGCGCAGACCTGGACGCAAGCGGCATTACTAGAGCGGCAGTCTATCAATTACGACAGCCCGGCTGAGGCCAGGGCCGCGTAGGGTGCTCCCGCTTTCAAGTTTTTGGACGACCCAGATAACTTTAGAAAAGTGCTGGATGCTGGCCCGACCAATCCTCACACTTCCTTGCATCTCTCTGGAGGATTACGTGTTCAGCGCCAGATAGCCAGCACTGACAGGGAGGCTCCGACTTCACGGTCGGGGCCTTCTATTTGGCCGTGCTGTCTTAATTCCGAGGCTTTTGTCCTAATCAAGCAACTAAACTCCTCGGCCCGGCGTTACCTCTCTTAGAAGCATCTTACGAAGATGCAAGAGAGGACAACATCATGCGTACCATAGCAAAAGCTTTCCTTGTGCTTGGCTTTATTGGCGCGATGGCACTTGGGACCACTGCGCCAGTGAACGCGCAGGGTATTTATTTGAACGGCCCGGGTTTCTCGGTCGGCGTCGGCAACCCTGGATACTACCATCAGTATCAGGGGCCGCGCTATTACGACTATTCCCCGGGATACCAGGGATACGCGGGCGGCGGCGGCTGGGATACTGGGAACGGCTGTCCGCCTGGCTTCACCGTACAGGGCGGCGTCTGTAAACCGTATCGCGGACCATCCGGTCGCGGCTGGTAGAACGCCATCGCGATTATAATATACAAACAGGGGCCGCTTCAGTTGGCGGCCTCTTTCATTTCAAACCAAGCGTGCGATGTCTTCTATCAGTACGCGCCCTAATGTCAGCCAGTAATGAATATCCCCACAAGACTCACCACTCCTAATTTTCATAACGCCAAATGGGCCTGTAGTAGCGGGCGCGCGAGACGGGCCGCCCAATTTCGCTGCCCGTTCTCACCGGCGATCAAATCCTGGCGGATCTCGATCAACACGTGATGCAGGCCGCGGCGCTCGGCATGTACCGGGATGGTGTAGTCCGACACGTCGCTCACGATGATTTGGGCACCGACACAGTGCGGGTCATAGGCACGGCAGTGCCCGGTAATCCCCCTTCGACCTTCAACGCAGTTTTCCACGATCGATTCAACATCGTTCGGCTTGGCTGAACTATCGCTTCTGGTGAGGCGATAGCAAATTCAGCAACTGATAACCCGCCGAGAGAACTCCGGCGAATGTCTGCTTTTGGCCCGTCTCGGAAGTCGCGCGATGTCCGACATGAGTCCGAAATGCGCAGCATAACGGACATCGGCTAGAGTGCCTGTCGATCGACGGCCTCGAATGTCCTTTGCCTGTCATCGACGGCAACTCTTCAGACAATCGCCACGGATCGCCGTTCTGCAACCGGTGCACCACGTCATCCGCGACCAGGTAGCGCTCCTCCTCGCTGCGCCATTACCAAATCCCCGGGATCAGCCGCCATCGTACCTGCCCCGCGTATTCGCGGTAGCCGGGCAATTCGGCAAGCAGCACACGGTCCTCGCTGATCGCCCGATAGAGCAAGAACGGCAAGCTCGTAATGACGAGTAGCCCGGCCGCGAGCCAAGAGCCCAGTGCGATGCCGCTCGCCAACACGATCAAGATGCCGGCGGCGTAGCCTGGGTGGCGGATGAAGCCATAAGGTCCGGTCTTCACCACGAATTGGCCCCGGTCGGACTGGATGCGTACGACCGAGGAGAAGAACCGATTCACCCGCATTGCCCACAGGACCACCGCATAAGCCGCCGCAACGACCGCGAGGCCGAGTACTCGAAGCCACGGCGGGACGCCGTCGCTAAAGTGCAGACGGCCGCGGTCAAGACCGGCGACGATGAAATGCAGCAATATCACGATGGTAAACAGCCACAGACCAACGGGTAGCGATTTGCCGCCGGGACGCATGCGTTCGCGAAGCAGATCTGAATCAAGCATCGCGAACGAGGCAACGAAGACGGCGCCGAGAATTACCAAATAAACCCAAAAGCCCGCGATGGCGAAGGTGCCGGCTGAGGCAAACAGCGCGACGGCTGCGCCAATCAGGAAAAGCGCCGACTGAAAATAAGCGGAAATGGGCACGGAACTGTCGCGGCTATGTCTCAGTTTGAGATAAAAAGAGGCCGCCAAAATTTGAAGGCGGCCTCGTCTAAACTCTCTAAGCCGCGGCTCTTTGAGAGGCTTTCTGGATTTCCGGTACTGCTTGCATCGCGGCACCGAATGCTTTGATCGCCGCGCTGGGATCGGCGTGCATCATGGCCTGAGCCAATTCCTTGAATTCATCTCGACCAATCGTCACCCTAAAGATGTTGCCCTTTTGTCCGTCGGGATTGGTGGTGAATTTAATCAGCATATATATTGATCCCATGGCTCCAGCGCAGCGTCGTAATCTCTCCACGCCTCAACATTTTCTGATTCTCTTTGCGCGTTCCGTGGGACGCTCTTTGCTGCGGTGCATGAGTCCGCAGTTGGCCCTTCTCGGGCCTGGCGCGATATCCGGTCTGAGTCCGATATGCGCAGCATCACGGACATCAGCTAGAGTGTGGCGCCATCGTAATTTCCTCGCTCCCGGCACAGAGCAATCTTGACGAAAGCGCGGACGGTGCAATCGGAACAAATGCCTTCACCTACATGACTCTCACAACCCGGCTACGGAGATAATGTCATGTCGCTCGGCACCATCCTGCTCATCATTTTGGTAATCGTGTTACTCGGAGGCTTTAGCGGCTTCGGAGGCGGTCCCTTCTACGGGACGGGCTACTATGGTGGCGGCGGGCTCGGCCTCATACTCATTATCGTGCTGGTCTTGGTTTTGCTCGGCAGGCTTTGAACCGCCAAGGTGGCGGTCGTGGATCGGCGATTTATGAATTAACGGCGCCCCTTTCTAAGCTACTGCAAGTGGGCCATTGATTCACTCAGACCGATGGGTTGGACACTGGCGTCGTTCGTCGAATCCAGGGAGGCCGTCGACGTCAAGGTGACCTGGCGGTTTCTTTAACTGGCAATCTGGCGTCCCTCCCGATGCTCGTTTGACCGAAGGCGGCATCATCAAATGCGAGAGCGGCGCCGAACGCGGTGCCGGTGGCGATGAGGGACCTGCGGGAAAGTATGGAACTTGGTGTCGCGAAAATGTTCATCGTTCAGCGCACGCGATTTAGCCAAAGGAATATAGCTCACTGCCGAGCCGCGAGGGAGTGCACTAGCGCCCGCATGTCGGCGAGTGTGGTGAGTTTCATCACTTTGGGGATAACGAGAGGCCGGGGTAACGCCCGGTACCAATCAGGGCGACGGCTCAAAGCGGCATTGCCAACTGCGGCCCCTTGTTTCTGACATTGCCTACGATCTTGTTCACCGGCCAGATTTTTAGTGATTCGTCCGGGCAAGGCTTGAGTATCGCCAGCAATTCCTCTTCCGCTGCCGGCTCCTCGCCAAGCCACCTTGGCCAATCAGGCTCACTCAGGATGACCGGCATTCGATTGTGCAACTCGCCTATCACCTTGTTTGGGCCGCACGTCAGGATCGTGCAGCTTTCGATTTGGTTCCCTGATTTCGAGTCTTTCCACTTCGCCCATAGACCGGCCATAACCATCTGCCCGTCATCAGCCATCGCAATTGCGTAGGGCTGCTTGTCTTTTCCTTTGGCGTCCAGTTTCTTCCACTCGTAGAACCCATCGGTAACGACAAGGCAGCGCTGGCCCCATTTCCAAGCATCTCTAAACGCAGGCTTTGTCGTGAAATCCTCTGACCTCGCGTTGAATGTAGAGTATTGGAGCCTGTCGTCTTTCGCCCAGTGGGGGATCAGGCCCCACTTCATCATTTTGGGGATTCGCTTTCCGTCAACGGACCGAATTGCAACCAGCATCGGCTCTGTTGGCGGCTTATTCCAATCTGGCGCAAAGTTCGGCGCTGGGGCATCCGCAGCGAACTTCAGCCGTATCTTGATTTCGGAGTAATCAGAGGAAAGACGCACGCGACCACACATTGTCCCAATATAGTGGCACCCTGGGACGCAACATGCGCGCTTAATAGGAATA
>CATPBC010000081.1 GCA_955652195.1 uncultured Xanthobacteraceae bacterium
AATCTCGTCAGCAATGCCTCGCGTTTTGCCTCGACCGTGGCGATCACCGGCCACCGCGATCATCGCTGGCTCAACGTGACGGTGGACGACGATGGACCCGGCATTCCATCGCAATTGCGCGAAGATGTGTTCAAGCCGTTCCTGCGTCTCGACGACGCGCGCAACCAGGACCAAGGCGGCACCGGCCTAGGCTTGGCAATCGCCCGCGACATCGCGCGCTCCCACGGCGGCGAGATCACGCTCGGCGACAGTTCGCTCGGCGGCTTGCGGGCGACGGTGCGGGTGCCGGTTTAGAGCGGATCACGAAAACCATCGCTACCGCTCGATTGTGTATCCGGCATCTTCTACAATTGTTGACCGCCCCCAAATCCGCGAGGCATCGCCATGATACGCGCGCGCAGAGAATTTCTCCGTCTTACCTCAGCCGCAGCGATTGGTGGTCTCTTCGGCACGCTGTCTTACCCCGCCGCCGCGCTCGATTATCCGACGCGGCCGGTGCGCGTGATCGTGCCATTCGCGCCGGGCGGTCCGACGGACGTTTTCGCCCGCCTCTTGGCACAACAGCTCTCGGAGCAAATGAAGGTACAATTCTACGTCGAGAATCTCGCTGGCGCTGGCGGCAATATCGGCACCGGACGCGCGGCGGAGGCCACGGCCGACGGCTACACGCTATTGGTCGACGGCGCGAACCTGGTGGTCAATCCCGAACTCTACAAGCAGGTGCCCTACGATCCGATCAAGGACTTCGCACCGATCACGATCGCGGTGGTCTCGCCGGTAATCCTGACCGTGCATCCGTCGCTACCGGTGCATTCAGTCAAAGAGCTTGTCGAACTGATCAAGGCCAATCCCGCCAAATACAGCTACGCATCGCCGGGCGTCGGAACGCCGCCGCATCTGGTCGGCGAATTGTTTCGCCTGACGCTTAAGCTCGACTTAGTGCATGTGCCGTTCAATGGTGGCGGTCCGGCGATCGGATCGGCAGTTGCCGGCCATACGCCCATTTCCTTTGGCGCCATGGCCCCGGCGGTGCCGCTGGTCAAGGCCGGCGCGCTGCGCGCGCTCGCGGTCAGCACCAAGACGCGCTCGCAGGCGCTGCCGGAGGTGGCCACGATGGCGGAGCAGGGTTATCCCGAAATCGAAGGCGAAACATGGTTCACGCTGGTGGCGCCGGCGCGCACGCCCAAGGACATCATTGCGCTGCTCTATCGCGAGACCAGCAAGGCGGTGGCGGCACCCGTCGTGAAGGAGCGCCTGGCTAGTCTCGGCTACGAGCCGGTCGGTAGCACGCCTGAGCAATGCGACGCGCAATTCAAGACCGAAATGGCGAAATGGGCGAGGGTCATCCGCGACGCCGGTATTAAAGGCGAATAGGTCTTTAATCCGATTGCTTAGCGCGCAGCTTGGCGGGACTTGAATAGCCCCCGCGGCCTCGCCATCTCGAAAGCGGTCAATTCCCAATTTGTCGGGGGACAGCGCCGTGGCTACCGCGGAAGCGAACAACGTCACGCAGTCGGAAAGCCGCCCGTTCGAGGCGGACGTCGCCAAGCTTTTGCATCTGATGGTGCACTCGGTTTATTCCGACAAGTCGGTATTTCTGCGCGAACTGATCGCCAATGCCGCGGATGCCTGCGAGCGGCTGCGCTACGAGGCCATCGCCGCGCCGGCCCTTCTCGGCGACGATTCCAAGCCCCGGATTGCCGTCGCACTCGACGCCACCGCCCGGCAGCTCACGGTCGAGGACAACGGCATCGGCATGGATCGCGAGGAGCTTATCGATGCCCTCGGCACCATCGCGCGTTCGGGCACCAAGGCATTTCTTGACCGCATCGAAGCCGGCCCGGACGGCCAAGCCGGGCAGGGCGGAGAAGGGGCCGAAGGCCAGGCGCTGATCGGCCGCTTTGGTGTCGGCTTCTATTCGGCGTTCATGGTCGCCGAACGCGTCGAAGTAATTTCCCAACGCGCCGGTTCGGATGCGGCGTGGCTGTGGTCGTCCGACGGCAAAGGCGATTTCTCGATCGCACCGGCCGCCGGCGCCGTAGCGCCGCGCCGCGGCACGCGCGTCGTTCTACACCTCTTGGAAGAGGCGAAAGATTACACCGACCGCGCGACCGTGGAGCAATTGATCAGGGCACAATCCGGCCATGTGCCGGTCCCGATCGCAATCATCGAGAAGCCGGGCGCCGCGCCCATTGAAATTACCGATGGCGCCGCACTGTGGGCTAAACCGAAATCGGAGATCACGCCGGCCGATTATACCGACTTCTATCGCAGCGTCGCAGTCGCTTTTGACGAGCCGGCGCTCACGATTCACTTCCGGGCCGAAGGCCGGCAGGACTATACCGCGCTGTTGTTCATTCCAAGCTCGCGGCCGTTCGATTTGTTCGATCCCGACCGCGCCGGCCGCACCAAGCTCTACGTCAAGCGGGTGTTCATAACCGATGATGCGGAAATATTGCCGCGCTATCTACGGTTCGTACGTGGCGTCGTCGACAGCGCCGACCTGACGCTTAATGTTTCGCGCGAGAAAATCCAGGAAAGTCCGCTCCTTGCCGCGATCAAAAAGGGTGTAACGAGTCGGATCTTCGTCGAGCTGGAGCGGCTTGCCGACAAGGAACCGCAAACTTACGCGAAGATCTGGGACGTATTCGGCGCGGTGCTCAAGGAAGGTATCTACGAAGATTTCGAGCGCCGCGAAGCGCTGTTAAAACTCGCCCGATTCAAGTCCACGGCGTCCGACGATTGGCGCAGCCTGAAGGATTACATCGCGGCGCTGCGTCCCAATCAAACGGCGATCTACTACATTGCCGGTGACGATCTGGCGCGGCTCAAATCATCGCCACATCTGGAAGGTTTCCAGGCCCGCGGCATCGAAGTGCTGTTACTCGCCGATCCTGTCGATACGTTCTGGGTGGTGCCGAGCGCCGGATTTGACGGCAAGCCGTTCAAGTCGGTGACTCAAGGCGCCGCCGATCTCGCACTCATTGCTCGCCTGGACGCCACACAGGCGGCCGCGCCTGATATCGCCGAGCCGGTCAAAGACTTTCTCGCCTTCGTCAAAGCGACACTCGGTGATGCGGTGGCGGAAGTGCGCGCCTCGGAACGGCTGACCGACAGCGCCGTTTGTTTGGTTGCGCCGGAGCAGGGGCCGGATCGCGCGCTCGAGCGGCTCCTCGCCGGTGCCGGCCGGTTGACATCCGCGTCAAAACCAGTGCTCGAAGTCAACCCGCAGCACGAGCTGATCACGGCCCTTGCGTCGCTTGGCGAGGCCGACCGCTCGTTTAAGGAGGACGCCGCGCACGTTTTGTACGAGGAGGCCCGGCTGATGGACGGCGATCGCCCCGCGGATGCGCGAGCGTTCTCCGATCGGCTCGGCCGCGTGCTCAAACGCGGCTTGCGCTAGATAGCCATA
>CATPBC010000082.1 GCA_955652195.1 uncultured Xanthobacteraceae bacterium
CGAGGGCAAGCGCGCCGCGCTCAAGAACGGCGGCGCGCTAGACGCCGACATGGTCATCGTCGGCATCGGCGTGCGGCCGCGTCTTACGCTGGCCGAACAGGCCGGACTTGCGATCGATCGCGGGGTCGCGGTCAACGAATACCTGGAAACCAGCATCCCCGGGATTTATGCCGCGGGTGACATCGCTCGCTGGCCGGATCCGCATTCCGGTGAGCGCATCCGCGTCGAGCACTGGGTGGTCGCCGAACGCCAAGGCCAGGCGGCGGCCTGCAACATGCTCGGGCTCCGCGAGCGCTTCGACGCCGTGCCGTTCTTCTGGAGCCAGCACTATGACGTGCCGATCAACTATATCGGCCATGCCGAGCGTTGGGACCGGATAACGATCGAGGGCGATATCAAAGCGAAGGATTGCCTGCTGCGCTATCGGCGCGACGGCCGCGTGCTTGCGGTCGCCTCGATCTATCGCGATCTGGAAAATCTGAAAGCCGAGCTGGCCATGGAGCAGGCGGCGGCGCGATAGTTGGGCTCGCCTCGGCGTTACCGCATCGGCGAAAATGAAGCCGGCAAGTAAACGTCGGCTTGCTGAGCGAGCAAATGATTGGGTCCGCCGGGCGGCGGCCACACGCCTTCGGCGACCGCTTTATCGCGCAGCCGCGCCCGTTCGTCGAACGTTTTATAGGGCCAGATGTGCATGAAGCGGATGGCTGCGCCGGTTACCGCCACCATCGCCGCCAGCAATGGCGAAATCCGTGCGCGTCCCGGGACTGCTTTGCGCCACAGCTCCATGGTCGGCGCCAAGCCAGCCGGCTTGAGTACGTAGCTGCGCACCTCGTAACACGGGCCGAATGCTCCTGGTTGCAGCGGCGCGACAAAATCGAATGAAACGTAGGTGTCGAGCGACAGATCGGTGATGAATTCGCCGATGCCGAATGGACTGTGCGCCGTTAGCGCGGCGAAGCGACTTTCAATGGCAGCGGCGGCATCGTCGGCTTTGCGGATGATGAGAATGCGGTTGAGCGCGCCGATTTCGGAATACCAGCACGCCAATAGGCCTGCGTCATCAGCGAGCGTTTTGCCAAGAACCGCAAGCGCCTGTGGATGCGTGCCCGGCCGCACGGTGACGATCGTCACGTCATAGTGTTCGGCCAAATCGGCTCTCCATTGTTTTGTTTAAGCGGTCGCGTCCGATTGACTGGCCGCGCCCGCCTTCCTACCGTGGCTGCAACAGATTAGAAAACAAGTCCGCGGCGGACAACGCGGTCCGGCGATCCCGCAACATCTCGCCAGGTGCGCTGGGTACCCAAACGACGGAGGAAAAAATGAAAAAATCGACCTGGTTCTTTACCGGTCTATGCATTGCAGTGAGCGCGTTGGGCGCCGCGACAGCCGGCGCCGCCGAAAGCGTCAAAATCGGTGTTCTGATGCCGCTGACCGGCAATGCCGCGGCGGCGGGGCAAGCCTCAAAGGCGGCGATCGAAGTCGCCGCTGATATCGTCAACAATGCCCATCCGGAACTCGGCAATCTGCCGCTCGCCGCGACGGCCGGCCTGCCGCATTTGGGCGGCGCCAAACTCGATGTCGTTTTCGTCGATCACCAGGGTAACCCGTCCCTTGCTCAGCAACTGGCAACGCGGCTGATCACCGAGGACAAGGTCAACGCCTTGATGGGCGCCTATCAATCCTCTTGCACCTTTACGGCGACGCCCGTCGCCGAGCGTTATGGCATACCATTCATGGTCGGGGATTCGTCCGCGCTCAATATCACGACGCGCGGTTTCAAGCACGTGTTCCGCGCCACGCCGATCGCAACCGACTATGCGCGCACCTATATGCGCTTTTTCGCTGACATGAAGAAAGAAGGCAAAGCTATCAATTCGATCGCTATCCTCAACGAGAACACTGACTACGGCACTTCGGTCGGCGATGCCATCGAGGCTGAGGCCAAGAAGAATAATGTGCCGGTTGCAATCCGCATTCCCTACAGCGCCAGCTCGACCGATGTCAGCGCGCAGGTCCTGCAGCTGAAGGACAAGAAGCCGGATGTCGCAATCTTCATCAGCTATACGGCGGATTCGATCCTCTACCTCAAGACGCTCAAAAATTTCGACTACGAGCCGCCGATGGTGCTCGGCGATGACAGTGGATTTTCCGATCCGTCATTCGTTCCGGCCATCAGCGATATCGGTCAGGGGCTGATGAATCGCAGCGCCTGGGACGTCGGCAAGCCTGGCTCGACGACCTCCAAGATCAATGAAATGTACAAGGCCAAGACCGGCCGCGACCTCGACGATACATCGGGCCGCAACATGCAGGGATTCCTGGCGTTGGCCGACGCGATCGATCGTGCCGGGTCCACCGATCCGGAGAAGATTCGCGATGCGCTTGCCAAGACCGATCTCAAGCCGGACCAGCTGATGATGGGCTATCAAGGCATCAAATACGACGAAACGGGGCAGAACATTCTGGCGTCGACCTATCTCATTCAGTTGCACGGCAACCGCTACGAACTGGTCTGGCCGGAGACCGCCGCCACAAGCAAACTGCTATGGCCGATGAGCGGCTGGACGAATTAGGGCGGCGGATGCAAATGACTGCGTGGCGGTGAAGGAGCAATCGAGTGAGAGGACCCAGCCACTCTTAAATACCCCCTGAGGGGGAGGCCGATCCGCGAAGCGGATCGGGAGGGGGTGAAGGTCTCACCGGCAGCAACATCACCCCACCCCGCGCATCTTCGGTGTGCGACCCTCCCCCTCCAGGGGAGGGTAACTTTCCCCGGCGTGCACTCCTTGCTTTCCTCGCCGGCGCGGCGGCATTCGCGCCGCTCGCGGCGCGCGCGCAGCAA
>CATPBC010000083.1 GCA_955652195.1 uncultured Xanthobacteraceae bacterium
CGGCTTTGCGCAAGGCAGCGTCCGCGGTTCGCCAATCCGCGAGAATGCCGAGCACGCTCGCATAGGCCGTTTTACCGGTCAGTGCCGCGGCGTCAAAAACTTGATCGCCGATGATAACGCCGGCGCGCGCACCGTCGCTCGATTGATAGGTCGCTAATTTATAGCCGGCGGCTTTTGCCATTGCCCTCCCCCTTAATAAGGTCGTGCGACCAAACCGCGATCGGCGCCGCTTGGCAAGGTGGGCGCATTCCCTCTCCCCGCGTGCGGGCAACGCTAGAACACCTCTCCCCGTTGCACGGGGAGAGGTCGGATTGCAAAAGCAATCCGGGTGAGGGGGCGCGGCCACTATTCTGAGCACAACGGTCAAGCCCCCTCACCCCAACCCTCTCCCCGCACGCGGGGAGGGGGAGCGTACCGCTTCGCGATTTTAGATACGACGGCGCCTGCGCCCTTGAGTTGCGTGCAGCCCGGTGGTTGATTCAGTGTTCACAAAATCGACCCGCCCTTGGAGACCACCAATGATCAAACCCCGGCGCATCGGCCATGCCACATTCGAAACACCCGATGTCGAGCGGATGATCGATTACTACACCGAAGTGGTGGGCCTGGTTTTGGCCGAGCGCGAGAAGGATCGCGCGTTCCTGGCGACCAAAGTCGGCCAGCTCGCCATCCAGATCAACAAGGCCGCCACTGAGCGCTGCACCACGCTGTCGTTCGAGGTGGCACCCAATTCGGATTTCGGCGCGCTTGCGCGCGAGCTGGAGAAGGACGGCATCAAAAGCGAGCTGCGCAACGATTCCGTTCCCGGCATCGGGCCGGTGCTGACGTTTCAGGACAACAAGGGCACCACGATCGCCCTGTTCAAGGAATGGAGCTATCTCGGCAAGCATCTGCAGCATCACGGCGTCGGGCCGTTAAAGCTCGGCCACATCGCCTTTGTGGTCGAGGACCCGCAGAAGACGGCGGAGTTCTACGCCAACGTGCTCGGCTTTCGCGTCTCCGACTGGATCGACGACTTCTTTGTCTTCATGCGTTGCAATATCGACCACCACACGGTCAATTTCATCCGCGGCAGCAACGTCAAATTGCATCACATGGCGTTTGAGCTGAAGGATTTCATTCACTTGCAGAATTCATGCGACCTGTTCGGGCAGAAGAAAATTCCTATCATCTGGGGGCCGCTGCGCCACGGTCCGGGTCACAACATCGCCACCTATCACCGCAATCCGGACGATCAGGTGATCGAATTGTTCTGCGAACTCGATCAGATGATCGACGAGGAGCTTGGCTATTTCGAGCCGCGGCCGTGGCACCAGGATACGCCGCAGCGGCCGAAAACCTGGACCGCGGGCAAGACCAATATCTGGGGCCCGCCGCCGGGTCCGGATTTCAATCGCGCGGAAGGCGCGGCTGGGGTGGCGAGGGGTGGGGCGCGCAATTAGGGAGCCATGGTTATGCCTGATCCGGTTCCCCCAAAGCTCGGGGCGGAGTCGTTTTCCTGCCCCCATCGGATCTTAAGGAGCATCGGCCAAGTGTCTTATCACGCGAGGATGTTCTGTCGCTGGATATCTCCCACTTTGAAGATGAGGACCAAAAACCCTGGAAAGAGCTTAAGAAAAAGATTCCAGAAGAATGAAATCACCTATGATCAACACAGTTGGGCACGCGGGCATACCCTCTATCTGGAAATGTGGAATGTGTGGCTAAGGGCAAATCGATTTGAAAGACGATAAGGAGACGGCGATCAGCCTATTCCAGCTTCTCAACGCAATTGTCGAACGCTGTATCACAGTTAACAAAGAGATCGACAAGTTGTACGGGAGCTTACCATCCACTGCACTGGACGCGATAAAAAAGCGCGATAAAGGATGAAGATAGCTATCACTACGCCTGACCAATCACGACACCAGGAAAAGCGAGCGTAGCCCGGATGGAGCAATGCGAAATCCGGGACTGTCATTGGATTTGTCTCCCGCATTTTGCTTCGCTTCATGCGGGCTACTGGATTCCCGCATTCGCGGGAATGAGCGGAACCCTTACCTTGAAGCGCTCGCCCCCGCTGCCCCCCGCGTCAATTCCTTTTGCTCGCCGTAAATCCATTCTATGCCGGCCATCGCCTCTTCCGGCGTGCGCGCGCCGAGCATCGTGTTGCGCAGCTCCTTGGCGACGCCGCCGGCGTGATAGAATTCGCCGTAGACGCGCGCCATGATCTGAACGCGGCCGGTGCGGAGATAACGCGCCTGCTGATAGGCGCGGAACGCCGCGGCGTAATCGCCGTCTGCGGCGACCGCCTGGTCGGCGAGACAGACCGCGTCCTCGACCGCCATGCACGCGCCTTGCGCCAGATATTGCAACATCGGATGCGCGGCGTCGCCAAGAAGCGTGATGCGGCCGCGGCTCCATTCCTTGATCGGCGGCCGGTCGCACAACACCCACATGCGCCAGCTTTCGATCTTGTTGAGCAGCGCGCGCACCGGCGCGCAGGTCTGCGCGAAGCGCTCGTGCAGCTCGGCCGGATCGCCGTAACTGTCCCAGCCTTCCTCGTAGCGGTTGGAGTGAAACACGGCGACGAGGTTGTACAATTCGCCGGTGCGCAGCGGATAGAGCACGAAATGCACCTTCTCGCCGGCCCAGAAGGTCATGTTGTGCCAGCGGTACTGCTCCGGGATTTCGTCGCGCGGCAGCACGGCGCGATAGGTGATGTGGCCGGCCGGCTTCGGCTTGCCGTCGCTGACCACGATCTGGCGGATGGTCGACCATAGTCCGTCGGCGCCGATCAAAGCAGCGCCGCGATAGTCCTTGCCGCTTGCGGTCTTCGCTTTCACGCCGCCGTTGACCTCAACGACTTCGACAATTTTCTGCGCGGCATCGAGCCGGATGAGATTGGATTTGCGGGCGGCCTCGAGCAGCACGTTATGCAAATCGGCGCGATGAATGAGCGCATAAGGATGATGAAACTTCTTGCGAAACGCGTCACCGAGCGGAATGCGGGTGACTTCCTCGCCGGTGATGGAGTCCAGCATCACCAGATTTTCGGGAAATACCGCAAGCGCGCTGATCGGTTCGATCAGGCCGAGTTTTTCGAACATCCAAAATACGTTCGGCCCGAGCTGGATGCCGGCGCCGATCTCCTTGAACTCGGCCGCCTGCTCGATGACTTGCGATGGAATGCCTTGGCGCGCGAGCGCCAAAGCGGCGGTCAGCCCGCCAATGCCGCCGCCGACGATCAGGACTTGTTGGTCTTTCCAGGATGGCATCGGCGTCTCCTGTAGCCCGGATCGAGCAAAGCTCGATCCGGGAGCAATATCTCCCCCGGATATCGCATCGCGATATCCGGGCTACATTCTCGTTGCTACCGCCGCAGCGCGGCGAGTACGCGTTCCGGGGTGATCGGCATCTGCACGATCGGCGCGGCGCCGAGCGGACGCAGCGCATCATTAATCGCATTCATCACGCAGGCTGGCGCGCCGGCAGTGCCCGCCTCGCCCGCGCCTTTGGCACCGAGCTCGGAATCCGCGGTCGGCGTCACCACATGGCCGACCTCGATATCCGGCATTTCCGCCGCCATCGGCACCAGATAATCCATCATATTGGCATTGAGGAGCTGGCCGGCCTCGTCGTAGAGGCAGTGCTCAAACAAGGCGCCGCCGATGCCCTGCACGATGCCGCCGCGGATCTGCTCATCGACGAGCTGCGGATTGATCACCGTGCCGCAATCTTCGACGCACCAGTGCTTGAGCAGGCTCACCTGCCCGGTTTTGGTATCGACTTCCAGATAAGAGGCCTGCACGCCATTGGTGAAAGCGAACGGCCAGGCGCGCGGCACGTAGTGGCGCGTCACCATGAATTCAGCCTGAAAGCCGGGCGGCAGCGTGTCAGGCCGGAAATAAACGACGCGCGCGACTTCTTCGAGCCCCATGCGCTCGCGGCCGCTGTCGGCATCGACGACGATGCCGCCCCGGATATCGAGCGCCTGCGGATCGGCTTGCAGGATCGACGCGGCGGCGGCGAGCACATTGGCGCGCAGCGCCTTGCCGGCCTGCCAGGCGGCTTCGCCGCCAATGCCGGCGGCACGCGACGCCCAGGTGCCGCCGCCATAGGGCGTGTTGTCGGTGTCGCCGGTGATGACGCGAACGCGCTCGATCGGCACGCCGAACGACGTAGCGACGCATTGCGCCAGCACCGACTCGGCGCCCTGCCCCTGCTCGGTGACACCGGAATGGCAGAACACCGCGCCGGTGGCGTCGAGCCGCACCGTGGCGCCGTCTTGCGACGAGATGCGCGCGCCGCCGACGCCATAGAATGCCGCCGAGGGATTGGTGACCTCGATGAACGAGGCAAGCCCGATGCCGCGGTGGATGTCTTGCTCGCGCAGGCGCGCCTGCTCGGCGCGCAGGCCCGCGTAATCCATCATGCGCAAAATCTTGTCGAGCGCGGCGTGATGCGACAGCCGTTCGAATTTCAAGCCGGACGCGCCGGTCGCCGGATATTTATCGTCGAGGAAAAGATTGCGCCGCCGCATTTCGGCGACGTCCATGCCGATCTTGGCCGCCGCCAGTTCGACCAGGCCCTCAGTGACCGCGGTCGCGATCGGGTGGCCGACGGCGCGGTATTGGCACATCACGTTCTTGTTCTGAAAAACGACGCGGGCGCGGGCGCGGTAATTCGGGCAGATGTAGGGTCCGCCGACCAGATTGACGACCTGGTTGGCTTCGATGCCGCTGGTGCGCGGATAGACCGAATAGGGTCCGATGCCGGTCAGATCGTCGATCGCGAAGGCGGTGATCGTGCCGTCGCGCTTGACGCCGATCTTCGCATGGACGCGATGATCGCGGGCGTGAATGTCGGTAACGAAGCTTTCCAGCCGATCGGCGACGAATTTGACCGGCCGCTTGAGCAATTTCGCCAGCGCCGCCGTCGCCATCTCGTCGGCATAGACATGCACTTTGATGCCGAACGAGCCGCCGACGTCCTTGGTGACGACGCGAACCTGATGCTCTTCCAGACCGAGATGCTTGGCGAACAGGTTCTGAGTCATGTGCGGCGCCTGCGTGCCCTGATAAACGGTGAGGCGCTGCTCGCCCGCATTCCAGTCGGCGACGA
>CATPBC010000084.1 GCA_955652195.1 uncultured Xanthobacteraceae bacterium
CTAGAGCATATGCCAGCTGAGTTGAATCGGGGATTCTCAATTGTGCGGAGTTGAGCGAGTTTAGCGGCATTGATTCGATGGAGGGATCGATGCCGAAACCCTGTTCTGTGGACCTGCGCGAGCGCGTGCTTGAGGCGGTGATGGCTGGAGCGTCGCGTCGTGAGGCTGCCGAGCGTTTTGAGATTAGTGCCAGTTCTGCCGTCAAATGGCTGCAACGCTGGGATGAAACCGGCAGCGTGGTGGCCAAGCCGACCGGCGGGAGTATATCGCCGCTAGAGGAGCACGCAGACTTTCTGTTGGGTTTGATTGCCGAGCAGTCGGATTTGACACTAGACGAAGTAGTGGCGGCAATGCGCAAGCGACGGATTAAAGGCAGCCGCAGCGCGGTCTGGCGTTTGTTCGACCGGCACGGGATCGGCTTCAAAAAAAGCCTGCGGGCAGCGGAGCAAGAGCGTCCCGACGTGGCGCGCGCACGTCGGCGCTGGATACGAGAGCAGGGCATGTTTGATCCGGCCCAACTGGTGTTCATCGATGAGACTTCAACTTCGACCAACATGGCGCGGCTGCGGGGTCGCTGCCGGCGTGGCGAACGGTTGATCGGCCGCGTGCCGCACGGGCATTGGAAGACGGTGACCTTGGTAGCCGGGCTTCGTTACAACAAGATGGTTGCACCGTTCGTGGTGGACGGGCCGATGAACAGAGCCACCTTCCTGGTCTATCTCAAACGATGTCTGAGGCCCTTTCTCAAGCGCGGCGACTTCGTCATTATCGATAATCTGCCGGCACACAAGGGAGCCGCGGTCGAGCGACTCATCGCGGCGGCCCGCGCAACATTGCTTTACCTGCCAAAGTACTCGCCCGATCTCAATCCGATCGAACAGGTGTTCAGCAAACTGAAGGCGCTTCTGCGCAAGGCTGCCGAGCGAAGTGTTCCAGCTCTTTGTCGCCGAATTGGAAAACTGGTTGCCAAATTCAGCGCCAGAGAATGCAAAAACTACTTCATCCATGCCGGCTATGCTTCTAAATGACTGGAATCCGCTCTAGTGCGGTGGATTTGAAGTTCCTACAGCCAGTCGGAAGCTCTCATAGGAACTTCAAATCCAAAAACCGCACTAGAATTATATATTTGCTAGTGTCCCTTTGATTCCGAAGTTCGCATGAGAGCGAGCCGACAGACCGTGCGAACTTCGGAATCGGGACACTAGTATTCGCGGCAGGTGCGCCGTACATATGCGTCAGGCCAGCACATCGCATGATCCCAGAGGGAGGTTTCTATGGCTCTTCAGATTGGCGACACCGCCCCGGATTTCGAAGCCGAGACCACGGAAGGCAAAATCCGTTTTTACGACTGGATCGGAAACAATTGGGCGGTGCTGTTTTCGCACCCGAAGGATTTCACCCCGGTTTGCACGACCGAGCTCGGGACTATGGCCCGGCTCAAGCCGGAATTTGACAAGCGCGGCGTGAAGATTATCGGACTATCGGTTGATCCGGTCGATAATCACAAAAAATGGTCGAGCGACATCAAGGATGTCGTCGGCTTCGCCCCTAACTACCCGATGATCGGCGACACCGATCTGAAAATCTCAAAACTCTACGGCATGTTGCCGGCGAGCACGACAGGTACCTCCGAGGGCCGCACGCCTGCCGACAACCAGACAGTGCGTAACGTGTTCGTCATCGGTCCCGATAAAAAGGTCAAACTCGTTCTCGTCTATCCGATGACAACGGGCCGCAACTTCGACGAGGTGTTGCGCGTCGTCGACTCGCTACAACTCACCGCGAAACACCGCGTCGCGACACCGGCGAACTGGAAACAGGGTGAAGAGGTCATCATCACCGGCGCGGTGACCGACGACGAGGCAAAGAAGCTCTATCCCAACGGTTGGAAGACGCCGAAGCCTTACATGCGCGTCGTGCCACAACCGCGATAGTCGTATCCCAGATTCCAGGCCCATTAGGGATCGCTTGCGCCTCCGCCGCGCCTGCGGCGGGGGTGTCCGCCTGGCCACGCTCTGCTATTAAGGCCGCCACGCTCGCGACGAGCGCGGCTACGAGGAGCGCAGCCATGAATTTCACGATGAATCCGGAAGCTGAAAACCAGCCGCCGTTCGCCGCGTTGATCGGCATGAGATTGACTCACGTTTCGCCGGACAAGGTGATTGCCGAACTTCCGGTCCGCGAGGAGCTCAATAATCGTTTCGGAGCGCTTCACGGCGGCGCCGTCATGGCACTGGCCGACAATCTCGGCGGCACCGCTACTATCGCCAATCTGCCGAAGGGCGGCCGCACGGCCACGATTGAAAGCAAAACCAATTTCTTCGCCGGCGTCCCCGTCGGCGACGTGGCGCGCGCAGAGTGCACCCCGCTTCATCGCGGCCGCACCACGATGGTGTGGCAGACGCGCATTACGCGCGGCGACGGCAAGTTATGCGCGCTGGTCATTCAGACCCAGATCGTGATCCCGCCGGAACAGAGCTAAGCCCGACCTTAGTCCTAATCGATCATTTCGTCGGCGGTCGCGAGCAAAGACTGTGGAATGCTTAGGCCAAGCGCCTTAGCCGCTTTGAGGTTTATGACCAGCTCGAATTTGGTCGGCTGTTGCACCGGCAAATCCGCCGGCTTCGCACCCTTGAGAATACGGTCGATATAGGTCGCCGCGCGCCGAAACTCATCGATGAGACTGGGACCGTAGGACATTAAACCGCCGGCCATGACGAATTCTCGGACCCCATAGACCGCGGGAACGCGGTAGCGGGCGGCAAGCGCGGTAACTTGGTCGCGATGCGCGAGAATTAATGGATTTGGGAGAACGACCACGCCGCCGTTCGGCTCGCGCGCCGCCGCTTCAATCGCGGGTTCGATTTCTCCGGCCTCGAGCACCGGTACCGCTGTCAAACGGAGCCCAAGCGCGGGCGCGACAGTCTCGATTGAGTGCAACAGCGCGACCTGAGGCGATTGGTCTGGTTTCAGGACTACTGTTACATGATCGATTTTGGACGCGACCTCCTTGAGCCGCTCCAGCATCTTGCCGCCCAAAGTCAATTCGCCGAGCGCAAACCCCGTGAGGTTACCGTCCGGCCGCGCCAGATTTGTGACAAACCCACTTCCGACCGGATCGTACATTGACACGAAAATTATCGGAACGCTGGAAGTGGCCCGCTGTAACGGCAACAACGCCAAGGCTGTGGGGGCAAGAATGACTTCAGGATTTACACTGACGAGTTCGGCTGCCGCGCTGCGTAACCGCTGCTGATCGGAGCCGGCCCAACGATACTCGATTCGCAAATTGCGACCATCGATCCATCCGAGTTTTTCGAGTCCTTGCTCGAAGGAATTAATTCGATCGCGCAATTGCGTGTCTTCCTCGGTGCCGGGAACGAGCACGCCAATCCGGCGCATCCGCTCGGCTTGTTGCGCGCGCACCAAGGAGGGCGCTGTCAGCACTGCGCCGACACCGGCTATTAAATTGCGCCTGCCAATGCGAATTGCCGTCGCCCCTCTTCGATGGGATCACGTTCGTGCAATGCGGGCAACATTATCACACTTCGACGTCCGATTGGGTGAATTGGAATCCTGCCGCTCCGACGTTTGCCATTCGTACCGGCCGATGCCATCGTTGTTTGCGAAATAGAGGGGAGGAATCGCATGGATGTTCGCGCTGCCGTCGCCTTTGCCTCCGGCAAACCGCTTGAA
>CATPBC010000085.1 GCA_955652195.1 uncultured Xanthobacteraceae bacterium
GACGACAAAGGGCCGGCCAAGCCGGCCGGTATCGAGCCGGGCGACGTTGTGGTCTCATTTGACGGCCGCGACATCAAGGAAATGCACGACCTGCCGCGCGTCGTCGCCGATACCCCGGTCGGCAAGGTGGTCGACGTCGTCGTCATCCGCAAAGGCAAGCAGGAAACGCACAAGGTCACCGTCGGCCGGCTGCAGGACACCGAAAAGGTCGCCGAAGCCAGCTCCAAGCAGGAACCGCCTGCCGACAAATCGGTGGTGCAGAAAACGCTCGGGCTCGAACTGTCCGCCTTGTCGGACGATCTGCGCAAGAAGTTCAAGGTCAAAAGCGGCGTCAACGGCGTACTGGTCACTGGCGTGGATCAAAGCGTCGCGACGGCCGATCCCGACAAGCGGCTGGCCCCGGGCGATGTCATTGTCCAGGTGCAATACGAGGCCGTTGGCAGCCCCACCGACATGCAGAAGCGGCTCGATGCACTCAAGGCGCAGGGCAAGAAGCTTGCCGTATTGCTGGTGTCAAACGCCAACGGCGACACGCGCTTTGTCGCCTTGAATTTGCAATAGCGCGCATGCCGACTTCATAACCCTCCCCCGCTTACGGGGAGGGAACCGCGGCAGCTCAATCAGAGGCGGCCGATGAAACAAGCCTGGATTTGCCCGACCTGTGGAACGCAATACGAGCCGTCGGAGCAGCCGCCGGCCGTGTGTTCGATCTGCGATGAAGAGCGGCAATATGTGCTGCCGACCGGTCAGCAATGGACGACCTTGGCGCAATTGCGAAAGTCGCACATGGCCACGTTTCGCCGCGAGGCCGAGCTGATCGGCATCGGCACATCGCCGGCCTTCGGAATCGGTCAGCGCGCGTTACTGGTGCGCACGCCTGACGGCAACGTGCTGTGGGACTGCATCAGCCTGGTCGACGATGCGACCGTCGAAATCGTCCAGGCGCTTGGCGGGCTCAAGGCGATTGCGATTTCGCATCCGCACTATTACACGGCGATGGTGGATTGGAGCGCGGCGTTTGGCGGCATTCCGGTCTATCTGCACGCCGCCGACAAGAGCTGGATCATGCGATCCGCTCCGTGTCTCAAGCTGTGGTCGGAGGAGACCAAAGAAATATCGCCTGGGCTCACGCTCATCCGTGTCGGCGGTCACTTCGACGGCGGCACGGTGATGCACTGGGCGCAAGGTGCCGGCAACAAAGGCGCGCTGCTGTCGGGCGATCTGTTGCAAGTAGCGCCCGACCAGAAATTCGTCAGTTTCATGTGGAGCTATCCCAATTTCATACCGCTCGGCGAGAAGGCCGTGCGCGCCATTGCCAGGCGCCTCGACGGTTGGCGATACGACGTCATCTATGGCGCGTTCTGGGATCGCGTCATTGCGCACGACGGGACGAACGTCACCGCCAAGTCAGTAGCGCGACATATTGAGATTCTGCAACGCGACGCGCGCTAAAATCTTGTCGCGAAGTTTTAGCGTGAAGTTTTGGCGTGAAGGCTTGGCGTGACGGCTTGGCGTGACGGCTTGGCGTGACGGCTTGGCGTGAAGTTTTGGCACGCTGTCGGCATCGCGCTCGCCTGATTATGTCTAGGGCGTGTACTCATAAATGGCCCGGGGTGATGTGAAGCTGCCGTGTCTGCTAATGACCCATTTTCGGAAATGAGCGGACGTCTGACAGATGTCTCCTCTTCCTCCAAAAGCGGAAATTGAAATCCGCATTGTGGCCGGTGCACGTGACATTACCAGGTGAAGACGGAACACCATTTACTAACTGGCATCGTCGCTCTAAAAGCCGCGACGAACCGTGTTCAGTCCAGTGTCAAAAGACATACCGCGGCGAATCACCGCCGTGTATTCGCTCATAGGCGAAACTTCAAAAGGGACCACCCCTCGATCCAAAAGGGACCACTGTGATTTCAAAGGCATCGAAAGTGGCCAGTACCCCAAAATCCGAGTGCGGAACCTTGCATGACGCGAGGCGTTGGCTTGGTATCCGCGCCATTATTTGCGAAGCTTCGATTGGGCCGAATAGGGTTTTCATCAACGCCGCCAAGACTCTCGCAACATGCCCGCGACTTGTTATGAATGCGCATTGCGTGCATGCGGCCTGTTCAAGCCCATCACACCCGAAGAACTGAGCGTCATCAACGATATTCTGCAAGAACGCGTGTCGCGGCCGGCCGGGGCGGAAATTGTCCGCGCCGGCGATGACAGCCCCGAACTCTACACGCTCTATTGCGGCTGGGCGTTCCGCTTCAAGATGCTGCCCGATGGCCGCCGGCAGATCCTGAATTTTCTGCTGCCCGGTGATTTGATCGGCTTGCAAGCTGCGATGTTCGACGCGGCGCTACATGGCATCGAGGCGCTGACCGACGTCGAGCTCTGCGTGTTGCCCCGCCACAAAGTGTGGGCGCTGTTTGGCAAAAAGCCGGATTTCGCATTTGACGTGACTTGGCTTGGCTCGAGGGAAGAAAGCTTGGTCGACGAAAATCTCACAAGCGTCGGCCGACGCACCGCGGGGGAGCGCATCGCCGCATTGATCGTGAAGCTGTACAAGCGCGCCGATGCGCTGGGGCTCGTCACGGACGGGACGTTCGCGTTCCCGCTCACCCAACAGCACATCGC
>CATPBC010000086.1 GCA_955652195.1 uncultured Xanthobacteraceae bacterium
ATGCCCGCGCATGACGACAGAGGAAATAGCCGCTCACACCTCCAACCTCTTCGCCAGATCTTCGAGATCTTTCACCGCAATATCGACCGCAACCGTCGGCGCCGCCTCACCGCGGCCCGGACCATGCTCATTCGGCCGCGCCACATGCGCGGTCCGCAGACCGAGCGCGGCGGCGGCGGCAAGGTCGCTGGAATGCGCCGCCACCATCATGCAGGCTTGCGGCCCAAGATCGAATGCCGCGGCGGCAGCGAGATAGACGCGAGGCTTCGGCTTGTAATCGCCGGCGATCTCGGCGCCGAGTATGGCATCCCAGGTAAAATCGTTGCGGCGCGCCAGATCGACCATCAGCGAAATATTGCCGTTCGATACCGGCGCCAGCAGATAGTTGCGCTTGAGCCGGGCGAGGCCGCGCGCCACGTCTGGCCAAGCGTCGAGCCGGTGCCAGGCTAAGTTGAACTTGCGCTTATCGTCCTCGCTCAGATCGGCGACGCCAAATCGTTTAAGGGTCAGTTCGAGGTTGCGCCGATGCAGAACATCGAGCTTGCAGAACGCAATGCGCCCGGCGCGCACTTCTTCCATCGCACCCTGATATTCGCCGCGCCAGGCGTCGGCGAAGGCGGGATAATCAAGCGCCAAGCCCTTCGGCTTGAGCAAAGCCTCGGCCTCGCGGGCAATTGAGCTGCGCCAATCGACCAGCGTGCCGAACACGTCGAAGAACAGGGCTTTGACCGCGAGCGCCATCCCCTATTCATAGCGCAAGGCGGCGTGCATCGCCAAAACAGCTAAGATTCACGCGGAATTCACTTCCGATGTGCGGCTAAGCGGCAGCCTTTCGACTTGGCCGTTCGCCCGCTGCAAGCTGGCTGCGACTCCATTTCCATAGCGTGGCGATTTCCTCGGCCGCCTTGCTCAAGAGCGCATATTCGGTAACGCCAAGACCCGCAGCAATGGCATCTTGAAAAACCATCCGCGCCGACAACATCGGCTCGGCTAAGACGCCAAGGCTGGTTAAGCGTTTTGCCGCTTCGCTCGCCCGCGTGCTGTGGTAGCTCGATGGGCACTGGTTAAGCACGAATGCGGCTTTGCGCTTGGCCAGAAATACGGCGCGAAAAGTTGCTGCTGTCGCCTCCACGTCCAAGCATGTCGGACGCGTCGGCAGTAGGCAAAGGTCCGCGACCTCGGAGACAAGGCGAACCGCTGTGGCGTCGGCGCCGGACGTATCGAAAATCGCCAGCGTGAACCCAGCCCCGGCGAGTCCTTCGAGGATCGTCCGCAGACGCGGTAACCGATCGCGTTCGAGCGGCTCGACGATAACCTTGTTCGCGGGCTTTGCTGATTCTCGGCGCTTGGCCCAGCGCACCAGGGATTGCAGCGGATCAAGGTCAAGCACGATCACCCTTTCGCCGGTACTCGCTGCTGTTGCAGCGAGCGATGCTGCAAGCGTGGTTTTTCCCGCGCCGCCCTTTTGTGTGAGGAATGCAATGCTGCGCATCAAGCCACCCTTTGATCAATCTCAGACACGGCGCGCTTGCGCCGGCGGCCTGCCACTGGCCGAGCAGTTTGCGACACGATGACCGAGGCGCCGCGTGAGTTTGGAATCTCGATGTCGACGGCGAGCGTCGATACCGATTTGCCGCGATCCATCTTGATTTGCACCTTGTCGGGATCGAACGAGACATGGCGGCCGATCAGCCCGAGGATTTCCTCGCGCAGAATGCCAAGTAGATCGGGCTGGTGAATCGCGTTGCGTTCGTGTGCGAGGAGAATTTGCAGCCGTTCCCGCGCAATCGGCGCGGAACCGCGGCGAAACAGATTGAAGAGCTTCATGCTGCCTTCCGTCCGAACAGCTTGTTGAAAATGCCTCGACTTTCGCTCGGAATCTTTACTGGAATCGTTTCGCCCTTCAGCCGGCGTGTCGCTTCGAAATATGCACGAGCAGGAGCGCTGAGCGGGCTATTGAGTGTCACCGGCGATCCGACATTCGAGGCGCGCAGCACCTCTTCGCTTTCCGGGATGATGCCGAGGAGCGGAATGGAGAGGATTTCGAGCACATCGTCGATCGAGAGCATTTCGCCGCGAGCCGCCCGCCAGGGATTATAGCGGGTGATCAAGAGATGCTTGTCGACGCATTCTCCACGCTCGGCCTTCTCAGTCTTCGAATCGAGAAGGCCGATAATGCGATCAGAATCGCGGACCGACGACACTTCGGGATTAGTGACGATGATTGCGGCATCGGCGTGCCGCATCGCCAGCGTTGCACCACGCTCGATACCGGCGGGGCTGTCACAGACGATCCAATCGAATTTTGAGCGCAGCTCCGCAATCACCTTGGCGACGCCGTCTTCGGTGAGCGCGTCCTTGTCGCGGGTTTGCGAGGCTGGCAGCAGGAATAAATTTTCCAGCCGTTTGTCGCGAATGAGGGCTTGCGGCAGCTTCGCCACGCCGTGGATTACATTGATCAGGTCGAAGACCACGCGCCGCTCGGCCCCCAGCACCAGATCGAGATTCCGCAGCCCGACGTCAAAATCGATGACCACCACCTTCTCGCCCTGGTGGGCGAGCGCGGCGCCCAGCGCAGCGGTCGATGTCGTCTTGCCGACGCCGCCTTTGCCTGATGTCACAACCAGTACGCGGGCCGATTTTTTGTCGTTCATCTTCGCGACCTTTCGTTCTTTCCTAGTTCATCGTCGAAATTTTCAGGGTATTGCCATCAAGCCAGGCCTGGGCCGGGCCGTTGCGTACGCTCGCTTCGATTTCGTCAGCCGTCTTGTAATAGGCCCCGATGGCCAAGAGCTCGGCCTCAAAGCGGTGACAAAAAATGCGGGCGCGTCGGTTGCCAGTGACGCCCGCCATCGCCTGGCCGCGCAGCGTTCCGTAAACGTGGATCGATCCGCCGGCGAGGATTTCCGCTCCCGAACCGACCGAACCGAGAATGGTGACGTCACCATCAACGAAGGCGATCGATTGCCCGGAGCGAACCGGCTCCTCGATGAGGAGGGATGCCGGCGCTTGATTGGCGCGTGGCGCGCCCTCGGCTGCGGGGACCGGTACCGCAGCGGGCTCCGGCTCGGGCAACTCTGGTGCGCCGCGGCCGCTACGAAGCACGGGAGGCAGGCCTGCCGCGTCGGCTAGCTCAATGCCTTCGATCCCAAGCACCCGGATGTTGCGCTCCGCGAGATTGGCGATGAGATGCGCAATTCCGTTTGGGCTTAATCGCACTTCCGATAGATCGAGCGCGACGGCATGACCGGCAAAGAAGCTCTTTGACCGCTCAAGAGTGGCGTCGAGCTCCATAAGCCAGTCTGCGATCGGCGCCCGTGGCGTAAAGACGAACGCCATATAGGTGCGGGCCCGAAACTTCAGCGATTGACGTTGGATAATGAGGCTCGACACCACGCCTCTCCGATTTTTGGATGATTCTAATTGGTTAATAATCTGTCCAGGGATGGTTAATGAATTGTTAAAAATCGGGGTGTGAGGCGAGGATTTCCAAACTCAAAGCTGCCATCGCTCAACTTTGGACACATCTAGGACAGGCCTTTTGAACTGATCGAGGATGAAAGCTTGCCGGCACGGCACAGCAAATCTCGCCGCAGGTTAGGCCCGAGGCCGGCGCCCCACCTGCTCGACAGTGCAATAAAACGCTAGTGCGGTGGATTTGAAGTTCCTACAGTTCGGTCGGAAACTCCCATAGGAACTTCAAATCCAAAAACCGCACTAGAATTATATATTTGCTAGGGTCCCTTTGATTCCGAAGTTCGCATGGGAGCGTGCCGACAGAGCGTACGAACTTCGGAATCGGGACACTAGTATCGGATTTGTCTTACCGTTGCAGATTGCTGTTGCAGACTGGCGCTGCAGGCGACGACGAATGAGGCGATCGCCCAGCGGGCCGAAGACTGAAAGGGGAAAATCAATGCCGAACATGCAATCGCCGCGCTTGCCCGCATTGTCAGAGGAAGCATTGACCGCCGAGCAGCGCGCGCTGGCGGAATCGATCCGGTCAGGCCCGCGCGGCCAATTCAAATTGGCCGGCCCGTTCGCGGTTTATCTGCATGCGCCGGCTTTCGGTGAACTCGCCCAGAAGCTCGGCGGGCATCTCCGTTTCAAGACCAGCGTGCCGCCAAGGCTTTCCGAGTTCGCTATTCTTGTGACGGCGCAGCACTGGAAAGCGCAATACGAGTGGGCGATGCACGCGCCCATGGCGGAGAAGCAAGGGGTCAAGCTGCAGACCATCCGCGATATCCAGGCCGGCCGAGCGCCTAAATCGGCGCCGCGCGACGAGTTGGCGATCTACGCGTTTGCCAAGGAACTTTATGCCAAACGCCGCGTCAGCGCCGCGACATTCAACCGGGTGCACAAAATCCTGGGCGACGCCGGCACCGTCGAGCTGGTCGGCATCCTCGGCTATTACGCCCTGGTCTCGATGATACTCAACACGTTCCGCATGCCACTGCCGCAAGGCATGAAGCCGGCGTTCCGCGAACCGGCGTAGTACAGGCTAGAGCGCGCGCAGGGAGATCGTCGCGTTCTTTGCAGCGCGGCCGTTGCCTTGGGAATGTCCGCTTACGAGGCACAACGGACGTCGCAGCTTAAATACTGGCAGTTTAAATTTGTGCAGCGAATGACCCTGAACCGACTTGCCGCGATGTCCGATATGAGTCCGTTATTGGGGGCTAAGCAGACGTGATGCGGAACTTCTTCAATCCGCTCGTCGACACCACTTACCATTTCTTCATTGCTCCTGATACGCTCGTGGCAACACCCGCGCGAGGCGGAGGGCCCAGGCGCGTTGGCCGCTTTTATCGGCGATCAAATCCTGACGGATCTCGACCAAGACATGATGCAAGCCGCAGCGCTCGGCGTGGATCGGGATGGTGTAGTCCGAAGCATCTGTGACGATGTATGGCGCATTGGCGCCGACGAACAGATCATTTTCCTGATTGAGCGAAGCCATCACGCGATGCGCGAACCGCGCGTCTCGATTGTAAAGCACGCCCGCATGCCAGGGCCGCGTCGCGCCTTTGAAGACTGGCGCGAAGCTGTGTAGGGAGATCAGTGCCGCGGCCCGGCCGGCCTGCCGCCGACCCACGAGCTCGGCTTCGATCCGATCGTGATAGGGTCGAAAAATTTCGTGGGCGCGTATTTGCCTGGCGTAATCGCTCAATCCGGCATTGCCGGGGATCGGAGTATTTTCACTGATGTCGGCAATCGAGGTGGTCGCCTCCAGCGGGCGGTTGCAGTCAATGACAAGGCGCGAATAGTTTTGCTGGATGAGTGTCGCATCGAGCGCATTTGCCAACAGCCGGCCAAGGCCAGCAATGCCGATGTCCCAAGCGATGTGACGCTGGCAGTCCCCCTCTGCGATGCCCAGCCGACCGAGGGCGCGCGGGATCAGATTCCCGGCATGGTCGGCGACCAGCAAAAACGGCGATTTTCCACTCTCCTTGTACACCGTGACCGGCGCCGGCTCGTCCGCCGCTAGCAGTTTTTTGGGCACCACAATCATCAACCCTCAGGATTGCAGAAAAAACGTGCACAATATCTGGCCCAAAAAATGCATGGCTGGTGGAGAGCCTACGGCTGCATATATGCGCCAGCGTATCCATTATGTAGGACGACAATGCCGATTCTCAGTATTAAACATGTAACGACATATCACTACAACAAACCAATCGCTTTCGGCGAGCACCGGATGATGCTGCGTCCGCGCGACGATGGCGACCAGAAAGTGCTCACATCAGAAATCGAGATCACGCCCGCGCCGTTGCAGCTCACTTGGTCGCAGGACATTTTCGGCAATCACGTAGCAATCGCTCATTTCGACGGTCGCGCCGCCGAGCTTCGTTTTGTCAACAACATCCGTCTCGACCATGCGCCGACGGGTCTTGACGAGGCGGAGATCGAAGGATCCGCCCGCTTCTATCCGTTTGCCTATGCTGCGGAGGATTGGCTCGCATTGAGGCGTTTCACGCAGCCACCGGCCGCGCGCCGCGAAATCGATCGCTGGAGCGCGGCGTTCTTTGGTGAGGACAGATCCGTCGGCACGCACGAACTTCTTGTCGGCATGACGCACGCGATAAGGCAAAGCTTCGAGCACGTTTCGCGGCATCAGAGGGGCGTTCAGGATCCGGTGCGGACGCTTGAACTCGGCAGCGGCAGTTGTCGCGATCTCGCGGTCCTGATGATCGCTGCGCTGCGCTCACGCGGAATTGCGGCACGGTTCGTCTCTGGATACGTGCATTTGGCCGACGATGATGACGACGATGTCGCGGGCGGCAACATGCACGCCTGGGTGCAAGTCTGCGTGCCCGGTCCTGGCTGGGTCGACTTCGATCCGTCGGCCGGCGTTGTGGGCAATCAAAATCTCGTCCGCGTCGCAGTCGCCCGTCATCCGCGCGAAGCGATCCCGCTACAGGGGACGTGGTACGGATCGGCGTCAGATCATTTGGCCATGAACGTCGCCGTGAAGGTCAAGATGGCTGACCTCGCCGCTGCGCGAGAATTCGGTGGCGTGAACCGAAGACAATCTCGATGAAGATTCAGGCTGGCTACGAGATTTCCTACGACTGCATGCAACCCACGCCTATGCTTTTGATGCTGAGCGTGCATCCATCACGTATTGCCGACCTGATAACGCCTGACCGCCTGCGGCTTGATCCGGCGATCCCTGCCAAGAGCTATCACGACGGATTTGAGAATACCTGCCACGTTATCCACGCGCCGGCGGGCAGACTTACAGTCTCGACGGATTTTGTGATCCGGGACAGTGGGCGGCCGGACGAGGTGGCGCCGGATGCCGTGCAGCATTCGCTTGAGCAACTTCCGGTCGACACGCTCGTTTATTTGCTTGGCAGCCGATATTGCGAGACCGATTGCTTTACCCAGATCGCGTGGTCGACGTTCGGCAATACCCCGAAGGGATGGCCGTTGGTTCAGGCGATCTGCGACTACGTCCACAACTACTTAAAATTCGGCTATGAGCACGCAAGTCCAACCAAGACAGCCTGGGATGCGCATACCGAGCGTCGCGGCGTGTGCCGTGACTTCGCCCACCTCGCGATCACGCTATGCCGCTGCATGAACGTTCCAGCGCGCTACTGCACCGGCTATCTCGGCGACTTCGGCGTGCCACCTGACGATTCGCCAATGGATTTCAGCGCCTGGTTTGAAGCCTATCTCGGCGGCCGCTGGTACACGTTCGACGCCCGCCACAACATGCCGCGCATCGGACGCATTCTGATGGCGCGCGGGCGCGACGCCACCGACGTCGCGATCGTGACTTCATTTGGCCCCTGTACGCTCGCGAGCTTCAAGGTGCTGACCGATGAGGCCACGTCAGACGAACCGAGGGACGTCCGCTTTGCGAGGTGAGCGAACTACCGTGCGATCGGCACTGTCGGCAGTCCGTGCGGCCAAGGCCCTTTTTTCGCAAAAAGCCCTGCTGACGGTGTTTTACACTGTCCGACTTCTCCTTAACGTCTTTGCCCGAGCACTAATTCCACTCCCCGGAGCGCCTATTTGAGCATCCGTTTTATCCACCAATGCATCTTTTCGCGTCCATTTGTGGACCTTCATGCAAGCGGGACAGCGCAGCCGTATTTTGAGATTCGCCGCCAATGACTCCAACACGATTGTTGTGGTCAGCCCAGTTAGAACGTTTCGTCCAAGAATCGGGCAACGGATCATGATGCTGGGCAAGAAATAACCTCACAGTGATCGGCGATGCCAAAACAGAAAGACCCCAATCGTGAGGAACAACGATCGGGGTCTCTCGCCCGGCCGCAGGTCATCTGGTGCCGTCGCGCGGTTGGGGCGGCGGGGTCGATGGAGCCTGCAAGGCTTACGATAGCCGATTACAGTATTGCAGAACAATTGCGCGACGTTGCAACTAAAGTCGGAGACGAACGTTCTTTAGGGCAGTTCATGGTTCCAGTTCTGCCCCGGCTGTTCATGCGGCTGGGGCAATTTTTATTTGCGCAACAACTCCGGCGTGGCGCGAATTCAGGCAGTGATTGGCACACGGCTTGCTTCGCGGCTATTGATGACCGATGAAAAATACTTCGTGTTACTGCTACAGATAATTTGCGTCCTGATCTTCTGTTGCGGGGTCGTGGCGGTTACCCACCACCCCGAATGGTTTGGAGCCTAACAAAACGGCAGGCCGCCAATTTAGTTGCTACTTGCAAAGGCGGCAGAGATGATCCCACGTGAGAGCTCCGGCATAGCGCGTTCAAGCTCTAGAGAGTACCAGCTCCGGCAGCTTTAGCGATTTTCGCCGCAATCCTGCGCGCTTCATCTTTCGAGAGCAGCCTGGCTCCCCGACGCCGGCCGCTTTCCTCCTCGAAATAGACGAAAACTAATTTCTGACCGGCGCTGTTGCATACGATTAAACAAGCCGGCCTTTCCTCGACAGACCAGGGCGGCGGGAAGCGACGTTCCGTAGATAGCCGCTTCACTTACTTATCATCGTCATCATCGGCATCGGTGTTCATGGGCATTCCGGCCCCGACGCCGTTATCGTTAGCGGCCTGCGGCTCCCCCTGAACATAGGCGATACAGCCTTCATGAAAGGACTCGGAATCGCCAGCTGGGCAATCGTCGTCAATGCCATTTTGTTCCGCCCACCTGTAGCCGGCTTCGTGTCCTGAGCAATCGACGGTGCAGTTGAAGCCGGCGTATGTTCGATCCTGTGTCCTTGCCGTATAGACGAGGGCGAATATCGCAAGGGCGAGCAAAGCCACGATCATGATGTAGGCGCGCATGATCGCCTCGATCTGACCCAGCAGTGATATTGCAATTTTTGTTGCTTGATTCCGCAAGAGCAATTTGTCGCCATTGCGAATAATATTTGGGCAGCATGGCTACGCTGTATGGCCGAGACGCTACGACCGTTGACTCTCAACTTGGTTCAGCCACGATCCCTCCATCATGGGATTTGGATATTTTTTGCTGTGGTGCATGAGTCCGGAAATGGCCCAAGACTGCCGTGCGACGAGCACCATTTAATGTCTGAATTTGAGGGATTAGCGGACTAATTGCAGACCCGACGACAAGTCGCAGTTTGGCCCTTAGCGCCATTAGCAAAACGTCTGTTATTGGGCAGAGCCGGACTTGCGCAGCTAGGTAGGGCGCGCGTCCTTTCTTCGTGCGCGTCGCTAGAGCCAGAAACAATGGATGGCAATAACGGCCGCCACTAGCCGCTCGGAATAGCCTTAAACGCTCAGTGTTTGACGTGCATCATGCCGCCAGCGCACGCTTGGTCACCAATCGTCCGGTCTTGTTCGACAAGGGGAATTAGACGGCAAACACTGCGTGCTCACGGAAACGTTGTTAGGCCCCGTGTTGTAGATCGGCGAACGAGCATGAACGGTGCGATGGTGCTTGGTCGCGGCCGCTGCTGCTGTAAAAGTAGCGCAGAGAACGATCGCAACTGTAAGCGTGATTTTTGCCTTGATGAGCATGGTCTTGATTTCCTGATGGCTCGGTTGCGAGACAGCAAACGCGCACTGTTCCAATGAAACTCGGTACTAAGGTGAGTAACGGTTGAATACAAAGTCGCGAGCTTTGACGATCGCGTGGCAGGGAAAGCAGGTGTTTTGCACCGCCGCGTCTGCGGGTTTGCCGTCGTTAAATTGAGCGAAGCCCCAGCCGCCGGTCGAGGCGTACTTGCTTGAGTCCTTGACCATAAACTGAACCCCGTTCTTAGGTGGCCCGGCCACGAAAGATTGGAGGTGGCCAAAGGCTTTGCTGCTTTCCTCCAACGGATCGTAATTCCAGGCGAGCCGGGCAATGATCGTGCCGTCCGGGAACGGAGGCTTCCCTTCCCGGGCGGCCCTGATCGCAACGTCGTTGCCCAAAATGGCGCGCAGATCGTTGAGGCTGCCTTCTTCGTGAGCCACAGAGATCAGTCTCCAGTCGCGATAGCCGGCGGGAATTTTTACGCCGAAGATTGGCGATGTTTCGTCTTCGGCATGCCCAGACGCGAATGGCAGGGCCGCAAGAATGGTCAGCGCTATCACGATTGCGAGTATCAGGATCGTGAACCATTTCATGGTGCGTCCTTTCATGCTTTGCCAGCGACGCGCCCGGAATGAGCCGGCCCCGATTAAGCTTTGGCAACGTCGACGATGGCTTGGGCAAAGGCCTGCGGGGCTTCCTGCGGCAGGTTATGACCGACGCCGCCGGTGATCGTCCGGTGCTCGTATTTGCCGCTGAACATCTTGGCGTAAGCGGCAGGCTCCGGATGCGGCGCGCCGTTGGCATCACCCTCAAGAGTGATGGTCGGCACGGTAATCACCGGAGATTCGGCAAGCCGTTTTTCCAAATCGTCATATTTCGGTTCGCCGTTCGCGAGCCCAAGCCGCCATTGATAGTTATGGATAACGACAGCGACATGATCCGGATTGTCGAACGCCGCCGCGCTGCGATCGAACGTGGCGTCGTCGAAATTCCACTTCGGCGAGGCGAGCTGCCAGATCAG
>CATPBC010000087.1 GCA_955652195.1 uncultured Xanthobacteraceae bacterium
ATCGTCGATCGTGCCCTTGGGACTGTTGGCGTTGGCGGAGGCGAGCGCGGCGCGCACGTCCTCGAGCCCAATGCCGTATTTGAACATCGCGTTCGGATTGAGCTCGGCGCGCACCGCCGGCAGCGCCGAGCCGCCGATGATGACCTGTCCGATACCGCTGATCTGGGAGAGCTGCTGCTGGAAGACGTTGCTCGCCGCGTCGTACATCTGGCCTTGCGTCAACGTCTTCGACGTCATCGCCAAGATGAGAATCGGCGCATC
Organism: uncultured Xanthobacteraceae bacterium; assembly: GCA_955652195.1. Lineage (GTDB taxonomy): Bacteria > Pseudomonadota > Alphaproteobacteria > Rhizobiales > Xanthobacteraceae > BOG-931. Next base: position 262 of record CATPBC010000087.1, read on the forward strand.
GGCGGGGTTTACCTTGCGGTAGGTCGGATTGGTCTTCAGGCTGGTCGGCAGGTCGGCGCGCGCGGCGACGATCGCGGCCTGCACGTCGCGCGCGGCGCCGTCGATATCGCGGTTGAGTCCGAACTGCAACGTGATGCGCGTCTGACCGATGCCGCTTTGCGAGGTCATTTCCGTGACGTCGGCAATCTGGCCGAGATAGCGCTCGAGCGGTGCGGCGACGCTGGTGGCGACCGTTTCCGGGCTCGCGCCCGGAAGCTGCGCGTTCACCGCAATGGTGGGAAAATCAACCTGCGGCAGTGGCGCGACCGGCAACTTGGTAAAAGCGAGAACGCCGGAGAGTGCAATGCCGAGCGTCAACAGCGTCGTTGCGACCGGCCGGTAGATGAAGGGCGCGGATATGTTATTCATTCGGCCGGCGCTCCCGGCGCGAGCGGGTTCGAAGGCCGGCGGCCGGTCAAGCGCACCGCCAAGCGGTCGAAATAGAGATAGATCACCGGCGTGGTGAACAAGGTCAGCATCTGGCTGACGACGAGCCCGCCAATGATCGCGACGCCGAGCGGCTGGCGCAATTCGGATCCGGTGCCGGTCCCCAGCATCAGCGGCATGGCGCCAAGGATCGCCGCCATCGTCGTCATCATGATCGGCCGGAAGCGCAACAGCGAGGCTTGATAGATCGCTTCGCGCGGCGACAGCCCTTCGCTTCGCTCAGCATCCAGCGCGAAGTCGATCATCATGATCGCATTCTTCTTGACGATGCCGATCAACAGAATGATGCCGATGATCGCAATGACGTCGAGGTCATAGCGCAGCAGGATCAGCGAGAGGAGCGCGCCGACGCCGGCCGAGGGCAGGGTGGATAGGATCGTGATCGGGTGGATGAAGCTCTCGTAGAGCACGCCGAGCACGATGTACATCGCCACAATCGCGGCGATGATCAGAAACAGCTCGTTGTTCAAGGAGGACTGAAATGCCGCCGTGGTGCCCTGAAAGGCGGTGATGAAGCTCAACGGCAGGCCGACCTGGGCTTCGGTTTGTTCGATCGCGGCGAGGCCAGCTTCAAGCGAATAGCCTGGCGCGGTGTTGAACGAGACGGTCGTTGCCGGAAATTGACCGAAATGGGTGATCACCAGCGGCGCGGCGCGCTGCTCGATATGCGCGATGGCCGAAAGCGGCACCTGGCGGTTGTTCGACGATGAGGACGACGGCAGATACAGCGAAGACAGCCCGTCCAACGAGCGTTGCAGCGCCGGATCGATCTCGAGGATGACGCGATACTGATTGGACTGCGTATAGATGGTGGAGATTATGCGCTGGCCGAACGCATCGTAGAGCGCATTGTCCACCGTCGCCGGGGTGATGCCGAAGCGGCTGGCGGTCGCCCGGTCGATCACGATGTCGACGGCGAGGCCTTGCTGCTGCAGATCGCTGGCGACATCGGTGATCTCGGGCCGCTCGTTGAGCGCTTGCACCAGTTTCGGCACCCAGGTGGCGAATTCCGCCGGATTGGCGTCCTCCAACACGAAGTGATACGGCGCGCGGGCGATCGTCGCATCGATGGTCAAATCCTGCACCGGCTGCATGTAAAGCCTGGTGCCGACAATGCCGGCGACCTCGTTTTGCAAGCGGCGGATGATCTGGCTCGCCGAAAGCGCGCGGCTATCGTGCGGCTTGAGCGTGATCAGGAAGCGGCCGGTATTGAGCGTCTGATTGGTGCCGTCAACGCCGATGAAAGAGGTCAGATTCTCGACGTCGGGATCCTTCAAAATGGCCTCGGCCAATTTGTTCTGCACCTCGGCCATCGCCTGATAGGATATGCTTTGCGGGGCCTCCGAGATGGCCTGGATCAGGCCGGTATCCTGCACCGGGAAGAAGCCCTTCGGGATGACGACGTAGAGCAGGATCGTCAGCGCGAGCGTGAGCAGCGCGACCAGCAATGTCATCGGCTGGCGATCCAGCACCCAATCGAGCGCCTGGCCGTAGCGGGCGATCACGGCGTTGAAAATTTGTTCGGCTTTGAGATCAAATCTGGTGCGCTCGCCGTCCGGGTGGTGGCGGATGAGCTTGGCGCACAGCATCGGCACCAGCGTCAGCGACACGATCGCGGAAATTATAATCGTCACCGCAAGCGTGATCGAAAACTCGTGGAACAGGCGGCCGACAACGTCGCCCATGAACAACAGCGGGATCAGCACGGCAATCAGCGAGATTGTCAGCGAAATGATCGTGAAGCCGATCTGTTCGGAGCCGCGCAACGCGGCTTCCAGCGGCTCCATACCGCTTTCCACGTAGCGGGCGATATTCTCGATCATGACGATGGCGTCGTCGACGACGAAGCCGGTCGCGATAGTCAGCGCCATCAGCGACAGATTGTCGAGGCTAAAGCCCAACAGATACATCGCGCCGAATGTGCCGACGAGCGACAACGGCACCGACAGGCTGGGAATGACCGTGCCGGGTAGCGTGCGCAGGAATACGAAGATGACCAGGACGACGAGGACCACCGCCAGCCCCAGTTCGAATTCCACGTCGGCGACCGAAGCGCGGATCGTCACCGTGCGGTCGCTCATCACGTTGACGTTCATGGCCGCGGGTAAGGTGGATAGAATTTGCGGCAGCACCGATTGGATGCGGTCGACCACCTGAATAATGTTGGCGCCGGGCTGGCGCTGCACATTGATGATGATCGCGGGTGTCGTGTTCGCCCAAGCGGCAAGCTTGGTATTTTCCGGGCCGCTGACGATTGTGCCGACGTCGGACAGGCGCACCGGCGCGCCGTTGCGATAGGCGACGATCAGGGTGCGGTATTGATCGGCGCTGGTGACCTGGTCGTTGGCATTGATGGTCAGCGCCTGTGTCGGTCCGTCGAAATTGCCCTTCGGCGTATTGACGTTGAGATTGCCGAGTGTGGTGCGGATATCGTCGATGTTCAGCCCGTATGAGGCGAGCGACTGCGGATTGATCTGAATGCGCACGGCGGGCCGTTGCCCGCCGCTGACGCTGACCAGACCGACCCCGCCGATTTGCGAGATCTTTTGTGCGAGCCTGGTCTCGCTGAAATCTTCCAGATCGGTCAGCGCCATGGTTTTTGACATGACCGCGAGCGTAAGGATCGGCGCGTCGGCCGGATTGATCTTCGAATAGATCGGCGGAGCGGGAAGGTCGGACGGCAGCAGATTGCCGGCAGCGTTGATGGCCGCCTGCACTTCCTGTTCGGCGACGTCGAGGCTGAGGTCGAGACCAAATTGCAGGGTGACGATCGACGCGCCGGCGGAACTCGCCGAGGTCATCTGATTGAGACCCGGCATTTGACCGAATTGACGCTCCAACGGCGCCGTCACCGACGACGTCATCACCTCGGGACTGGCGCCGGGATAAAGCGTTCGCACCTGGATGGTGGGATAGTCGACCTGCGGCAGGGTCGAGAGCGGCAGAAAATTATACGCGACCATGCCGGACAGCATGATCGCTGCCATCAACAGCGACGTGCCGACCGGGCGCCGAATAAAAGGCTCGGAGACGTTCATCGCACCGTTTCACCGCCGCGCATCGCGCTCGCTCGGCGTCACCTGCTGCCGGTCGACGGCTGATTTTGCGGACGCCCGGAACGCTGACCTTGGCCGCTTCCTTGGCTGTTCCCTTGGCCGCCGCCTGCGCCGGGCGGGGCCGCTTGACCGCTGTCGCCGACGACGATGACTTTGAGCCCGTCGCGCAGGCGATCGGTGCCGTCGATGACGACGCGATCGCCGGCCGCAAGTCCGGAATTTATGGCCGTGATGTTGCCGTCAATCGGGCCGGTACTGACCGGGCGCACCGCGACCGTGTTGTCCGGATTGATGACATAAACATAGGCGCCGGGCGCGCCGCGCTGGATCGCCGAGGTCGGCACGGTCACGACGTTCTGCAGCGTCTTCACCAGAACCCGCACATTGACAAACTGGTTCGGAAACAGCGTGTTCTCGTCGTTGTCGAACTGGGCGCGGACTTTCACGGTGCCGGTGGTGGTATCGATCTGATTATCGATCGCCGAAACTTTGCCGACGGCAAGCTGGCGGAGATTGGCGCGGTCGTAAGCGGTGACGATCAGCGGCGTGCCGGCAGTAAATTGCGGCATGATGTCGGGCAGATCGTCCTCCGGAAGCGAGAACACGACGGAAATCGGTTGCAGCTGCGTGATGACGGCAATGCCGCTGGTGCTGCTGGTCTGCACATAATTGCCGGGATCGACTAGGCGAAGTCCGACGCGGCCGGTTATCGGCGAGACGATGCGGCAATACGAGATGTTGAGAGACTGCGCGTCGACAAGGCCCTGGTCCTGCTTCACCGAGCCGGCATATTGGTCGACGATGAAAACCTGATCCTCGGACTGTTGTCGCGCGATCGAATTCTGCTGGGCCAGTGTCTGATAGCGTTTCAGGTCCATTTGCGCTTGCGCAAGCAGACCCTGATCGCGCGCCAGCTGGCCTTCATATTGTTCTTTCAAATATTCGTACGGCCGCGGATCGATCTGGACGAGAAAATCGCCCTTCTTCACCAATTGGCCTTCGGTGAATCCGACCTCGGTCAGTTGCCCGTTGATCTGGGTCTGCACCGTCACCGTGGCGAGCGGCGTCACGGTGCCGAGCTCATTGAGGATCACGCGGACATCGCCCAGCGCCGCCGTTGACGCGCCGACGGTTTGCACGGCGCCTTGCGGGAAGCGGCCGCCCGGAGGCGGAGCGGATCTGACCCATCGCGCCGTCTCGTAGATGCCGAACGCGAGCAGGACGAGGACGATGACGCCGATGCCTGTTCGCATTCGCGAACGGGGCCGCGCCTTGATCCAAGGGGCCCAAGGGGCCAAAGGCTCGGGAATCAGGCGGCGGCGAGCGCCTGGCGCCAATTCTTTATCCGTTTTGCGTGTCCGCTCGTCCATGTGCTTTGGTCGATTGTGCTTTGGTCGATCCCGACACTTTCAACCAGCCTCGACTTATAAAGTGCCTCAAGATGGGCCGCCTAATGAATATTCGCTAATGCTAATACTGCGCGGTCCAATGGCGCCCCGAGGCCGATATTCAACCGAGCCAAAATAACGGCCGCAATGCGACGCCAGACGATTTTCTCATAAAAACAATAATTTATCATCCCAGCCCAGCCCCGTCAGGGCGTTTTGTTGCGGCGCGATGGACCGTTGCAGGCCTTATTGCGCTGCCGGCGGGGGTGCGAGTGGCGGCGGCACGAGGATGTCGCTTGGGATCGTTCCGACCGGCGACGGTTGCGACTCAAGCTGCGGCAGCAAGGAGAAGTCCCGCTGCAGTTGGCGCTGTGTCGGCAACAGCGCAACGTCCCAGCCCCCGCCCAGCGCCACAATCAAGTTCACGCTGGCGAGAAATAAATTCTGCCGCGCGGTCAATTCGGCTTCCTCGTCGGCGAGCAACTGAACCTCGGCGACCACGACCGTGGTAAATGCCACGGTGCCGGCTCGAAATTGATTCAAGAAAATGTTCACGGCGGTGCGTTCATCCGCCACCGCGCGGCGTTCCTGTTCCACCTGCCGCGACAGGTAATGGATCGCCGCGAGTTGGTCCTCGACCTGCTGAAATGCCGTGAGCACCGTTTGCCGATAATTTGCGATGCTTTGCCAATAGGCGGCGCGCGCCGCGTCGACCTGTGCCGAAGTGAGCCCGCCATTGAACAAAGTTTGGGTAGCGCTCGCCCCGATCGAAGCCACCGAGCGCGCGGCGCTCAAGGGCAGGGGGATCGGTCCGATATACTGGATCATCGCGGACAGCGAGATATCGGGAAACCAAGCCGCCTCGGCGACGCCGATCAAGGCGTTCTGTTCCTCCATGGTTCGTTCGGCTGCGGCGATGTCGGGACGCCGTTCTAAAAGCGCCGAGGGGACCGTGACGGGGGTACTCGGAATATGTTGGGCGAGATTGCGCGGGCCAACACCAAGCTCGGCGGGTGGCCGGCCAGTCAAAATGGCGATCGCGTGCTCGAACTGGGCACGCTGCGCACGTACGGCGGCGAGCTGCGCTTCGGTTGTGGCGATCTGGGCGTCTGCGGTCGCCACATCGCCCAAAGTTACCGCGAAACCGGCTTTATATTGGTTGTTCACGATCTCATAGGTCTTCTTGTATTCCGCGATCGTGCTCGTAAGCAGCGCGATCAAAGAGTCCGCCGCACGGAGATTGAAATAGGCGATGGCAAGCTGCGCCTGCGCCGCGAGCTTGGCGTTGTCGAGATCGGCGGCGCTCGCCTGCGCGCCGGAAGTATTGGCTTCGATTTGCCGCCGCACGCGGCCCCAGACGTCCAAGTCCCAGGTCGCGCTGATCGGCACGGTATACTGGGTCCGGTAGATAGCGCCCCGGCCGCCTCCAAAGCTCCCCGCACCCACGCTGGTGTTGCCGCCGACGGCAAGCGGTCCGGTCCGGGTGCGGGTCACGGTGTAGCCGGCCGTTGCGACCGGAAACAGCGCGGCCTGGCCTTCCCGGATGATGGCGCGCGCCTGCTCGTAAGCCGCCGCCGCAGCGGCGACCGTCTGATTCGAGACCTCGATTTGAGGCAGGAGGTCGTTGAGCGCGCGGTCCTTGTAAACCTTCCACCAATCGCCGCGATTGACATCGTCGCTCGGCCGGGCGCGCTTCCAGCCTTTCAGCTCCTTGAATTGCGTGGGGACTGGAGCCGGCTCCGGCGAGTAATTGGGGCCGATTGTGCAGCCGGTGAGCGTCAACGCGACGATGTTTATTGCAGCAAAGCTGCGGGCTTGCGCGCGTGAACGAAGGCTGCGTCGCACCCAAGCACCCCGATGCGCACCAGCATGGGCGAACGCCAGCACTGCCAGAAACCCGTTGCTATAAGCCCCAAATCCAACCGCTTGAACACAGACGCATATATTGCGACGCGACCCGCCGCGGCGGGTGATCACATCGTGCGAGTCGCTACTAAACCCTGCGCTACCGAACCCCTGACCCCGTCGCTTTGAGCATGCCCAAGCGATGCTCCAATGGCAATCATCGCCCTGGCGCCTAGTGGATAGCTCGGTTTTTGCTCCCCGTTGTGGCATTCCGGCGACAGTACGAAGAGCCATGCGCGGCACGATTGCGGCGCTCATTCTCGTTCGGCCAAAGCGGATGCCCAAGCCGAGCACAGGATCGTGATGCACGATGCGGGATTTGATCCGATTTCTGCCATACCCGCCCGCGAACATATAAAACAAAAGAGCGACAAACCTCTCGCCCACGATCCACCTCTGCGATGGACGGTGCAGCGCAGCATCACAGTCGCGGAGGTGGCGGAACGCGCCCGCCGGAATCGCGTTGGCCGTGTCGCAGGGAGAAGGGTCTGGCCAGGGGAAGGACGCGTCCATGCGATCGATCACCAGAAACATTGCTGTCCTGAGAATAGCCGTCAGCCTCGGCGTCCTCGGAATGGTTCTCGGGGCAACACTCGGCGCAACGAACTTGGCGCTCGCCGCCAAGGGAGGCGGCGAGCAGGAG
>CATPBC010000088.1 GCA_955652195.1 uncultured Xanthobacteraceae bacterium
AAAGGCGGCCGGGTGGCGGCGGAGACCGCGGTGCGCGGCTTTCTGGATGGATTTTGCGACCTGCCCGAGACCATGGAGGTTCGCCGCGCCGGGGCTACAGTGCTCAGCGCGCTTAATAGTTGGATTTTTTCGCAAGCGCGCCGCGACAGCAAACTGAGCGGCATGGGCTGCACATTCACCGCGGTGGTGCTGCGCGGCCGCATCGCCCATGTCCTGCATGTCGGCGACACCCGCGCTTATCGTTTACGTGGCGATCGGTTTACCTGCCTCACGACCGACCACGTGCGCGAAGATGCCAGCGGACGATCCAATGTCCTCACTCGCGCCCTTGGCGTGGAAACTGAGGTGCGGCTCGATTACGCCGCGCATCCTGTGGCGCTGCATGATCGCTTTCTGCTCTGTAGCGATGGCGTTCATGCGGTGTTGGGCGCCGAAGCCATGACCGACATTCTTCGCGCCCGGTCCGCGTCCGACGATTCCGCCCGCGCGCTCGTCACAGCTGCGCTGCAGTCCGGCGGCACGGACAATTGCACCGCGCTTGTTATGGACATTGTCGAGTTGCCTTCGGCCGATTCCGCCACGGTCGGCGCCGACATCATGCAATTGCCGTTGATCCCGGTGCCGATCGACGGTCAGACGGTCGACGGCTTCGTACTGAAAGTTCTGATCTCCGATGGACGCTATACGCGTCTGTTCGGTGCGGTTGACGAAGTCGAGGGCGGCGAGGTGGCGCTGAAGTTTCCGAAGCCGCAGGTCGCCGCCGCGGCGACCTATCACGCCGCCTTCGTGCGCGAGGCCTGGGTCGGCGCGCGCGTCAACAGTCCTTGGATCGGGCGGATCATCGAACTGCCGCCGGGACGGCAGACCTGCCTCTATACCGTGATGCCGCTCTATCAGGGTGAGCTATTGTCGACGCGCTTGGCGCGCCGGCCGCTGGTCGGCTTGGAGGAGGGGCGCAACATCGCGATCAAATTGGCCCGCGGCGTTGCATCGTTACATCGCGCCGGCATCATCCATCGTGACATCAAGCCGGACAACATCATCCTCGAGCGCGAAGGATCGCTCAAGCTGATCGATCTTGGCGTCGTGCGGGTGCCTGGCCTGGAAGATTTTCCGCCGGAAGATATTCCCGGCACGATGGCCTATATGGCGCCAGAAATGTTTGCCGGCGAGCCGGGCAACGAGGCGACCGACATCTATGCACTTGGCATAACGATGTTCCGCGCCTTCACCGGCGAATTTCCCTACGGCAATCTCGATGCCGTCAGCCCCCCGCGGCGCAGTCGTCCGACACCGCTTGCCGAAATGCGCCCGGATTTGCCGGCCTGGCTGCAGACGGCGCTCGGGCGCGCGATAGCTACCGATCCGGCCGAGCGCTTCCGCGATGTGATGGAGTTTGCCCTCGAAATGGAGGCCGGACCTTCTCATGCGCCGGCTGTCCCGCGTCGGCCGCAGACACTTTATGAGCGTTCGCCGTTACGGTTTTGGCAAGGCGTTGCGGCGTTGCTCGCGCTTGCTCTGTTTCTGTCGCTGTGGCTGCGCTGACGCCGGCGCCAACGGACAATCTGGAGATGATGATGCGCCGCATCATTGGAATTGCACTTACTATGCTGGCGCTAGCCACGGCACCGGTCCTTGCCGAGGATTATCCGGCGCGGCCGATCCGCATTCTGGTGCCCTATGCGCCCGGCGGCATTTCCGACATTGCCGCGCGGCTGCTCGGCGCCAAACTGACTGAAGCGTGGGGTCAGCAAGTCATCGTCGAGAACCGGCCCGGCGGCAATGGCTTCATTGCCGTGACGGATGTGGCGCGCGCGGCGCCCGATGGTTACACGCTGGTCATGGTCACCACCGGCGACGTCGCCATCAATCCGGCGTTGTTCAAGGAGGTGCCGTACGATGTCGGGCGCGATCTGGCGCCGATCAGCGCCGTCAGCGATGCGCCTATGGTTCTCGCCGCGAATGGCGATGCGCCGTACAAGTCGGTGGGCGACGTGATTACCGCGGCCAAAGCCCAGCCTGGCATGCTCAATGTCTGCACGCCCGGTTATGGCAGCATCAATCAGCTGGTGTTGGAATCGATCGCGCTGAATACGGGCACAAAATTCGTGCATGTGCCGTACAAGGGCGGCGCACCAGCGGCGCAGGCGCTGGTCGCCGGCGACATTCCGCTTGGCATCCTGGCAAGCTCGACGGTGGCGCCGCATGTGCCAAGCGGCAAAATCCGCGTGCTGGCGGTGACGACTGGCGAGCGTTCGCCGCTCAATCCGGAATGGCCGACACTGGCGCAACAGGGCGCGGGCGCCGTTAACGCCTCGAACTGGACCGCCTTGCTGGCGCCGAAAGCAACGCCGCGGCCGATCATCGACAAATTGTCGGCCAAGGTAGTCGAAATCCTCAATATGGCGGATGTCAAAGCGCGCTTTGCCGCCGGCGGCGTGTCAACAATTCCGTCGACGCCGGCCGAACTGGACACCAAGATCAAACGCGAACTGGCGACTTACCGCCTGGTTATCGAGAAGGCCAACGTTCACGTCGACTGATTAAAAGAAGGGGGCTGCGATGACCGAGAAGCTGTTCGCCGCGATACGGCGCGCCAAAGTTAAACCAGGCATGGCCGGCGAATTTGCCAAGCGCGTTGCCGCCGGCGCATTGCCGGTTATGAAGCAGATGGACGGCTTTAAGGGGTACTACCTGATCGCCGGCGCCGAGGACACAATCATCGCGGTATCGCTGTTCACAAACAAAACAGTCGCCGACACTTCCACGGCGACGTTGATGCCTTGGATCAAAGATAACCTCTGCGCTCTCCTTGCATCGCCAACCGAGCCGATCGAGGGCGAAGTGCTCGTGAGTGCCGTCGCCTAGCATTGGCGGCGCATTGACATTTCCGGGGCAGCGCCGCACAGCAAAAAGTCTACTCGCAGGATTCATCTCGGCATGTTCAAACGAATCCTGATTGCCAATCGCGGTGAGATCGCCTGTCGGATTATCAAGACGGCGCGGCGCATGGGCATCGCGACGGTCGCAGTTTATTCCGACGCTGACCGCGACGCGCTTCATGTCGAGATAGCCGACACGGCGATTGCGATCGGCCCGCCGCCCGCTGCTCAGAGCTATCTCGACATCGACAAGATCGTTGCGGCCTGCAAGACGAGCGGCGCCGAGGCGGTGCATCCGGGCTATGGCTTTCTCTCCGAGCGGGCGGCTTTCGCGGCCGCGCTGACGGCAGCCGGTATCGTCTTTATCGGGCCCAATGCCAAAGCGATCGCCGCCATGGGCGACAAGATCGAATCGAAGAAGGCGGCGTCGCGCGCCAAAGTGTCGACCGTTCCCGGACATCTTGGCGTGATCGAAGACGATGAGCAGGCCGTCACCATCGCCGAGCAAATTGGCTACCCGGTAATGATCAAAGCTTCCGCCGGCGGCGGCGGCAAGGGCATGCGCATCGCTTTGAGCCGAACGGAGGTCAAAGAAAATTTTGCCCGTGCGCGCTCCGAAGCGAAATCGAGTTTCGGCGACGACCGGGTTTTCATCGAGAAATTCATCACCGATCCGCGGCACGTCGAAATCCAGGTCTTGGGCGATAAGCACGGCAATGTTATTCATCTCGGCGAGCGCGAATGCTCGATCCAGCGCCGTAATCAGAAAGTCATCGAGGAGGCGCCGAGCCCGCTGTTGGACGACAAGACCCGAAAGCAGATGGGCGAACAGGCGGTCGCGCTGGCGAAGGCGGTGGGCTACGACAGCGCCGGCACCGTTGAGTTCGTCGCCGGTCAGGATCGCAGTTTCTATTTCCTGGAGATGAACACACGGCTGCAGGTCGAGCATCCGGTGACCGAGCTAGTCACCGGCATCGATCTCGTCGAGCAGATGATCCGGATCGCCGCCGGCGAGCAGCTCAAGCTCAAGCAGAGCGATGTGAAACTATCCGGCTGGGCGGTCGAAACTCGCATCTATGCCGAGGATCCCTATCGTAACTTCGCCCCGTCAATCGGCCGGCTGGTGCGTTATCGCCCGCCGGCCGAAGCGGTCGGCGGCGGCGTCACGGTCCGCAACGACACCGGCGTGACCGAGGGCGGCGAGATTTCGCTCTATTACGATCCGATGATCGCCAAGCTTGTCACTCACGCAAAGACCCGGCTTGCGGCGATCGATGCGCAGGCCGAAGCGCTCGATGCCTTCACGATCGAAGGCATCCGCCACAACATCCCGTTCCTTGCCGCGATCATGCAGCATCCGCGCTGGCGTGCCGGCAAGCTGAGCACTGCCTTCATTGCCGAAGAATTTCCCCGCGGTTTCGAACGTACCGTGCCGCAAGGCGCAGTGGCGCAGACCATCGCCGCGGTTGCCGCCGCGATCGATCACACCCTCGGCGAGCGCAAAAGGCAAATCTCCGGCCAATTGAATAGCGCGGTCACGCGCGAGCGGCGGCGCGCCATCTGGCTGGGACCGGAAGAAATCCACGCCGATGTCGAACATCACGGCGAAGCGATCGTGGTGACGTTCGCGGACGGCGTCCGGCATAGCCTGTCCTCGAACTGGGCGCCGGGCGTGCCGGTTTGGCTTGGCACAGTGAACGAAACGCGCGTCGCCATGCATGTGAGGATGATTCCGAACGGCTTCGAGCTCGCCTACCGCGGCTTCGAGGTGAAAGCGTTCGTCTATACCGAGCGCGAGGCCGCCTATGCTCGGCTGATGCCTCTCAAGAAGCTCTCCGGCAGTGAGAAGGTAGTGCGCTGCCCAATGCCAGGGCTGGTCGTTTCGCTCGCCGTGAGCGAAGGTCAGGAAGTTAAGGCCGGCGAGACACTGGCCGTGATCGAGGCGATGAAGATGGAGAACGTGTTGCGCGCCGAGCGCGATGGCATCATCAAGAAAATCCGGGTGAAGCAGGGCGACAGTATCGCGGTCGATGCCGTCGTGATGGAATTCGCGTAAGCGCCCGCTCGCGCCATCAAGCTTATGGGAGGAAGCAGGTGCAGGCTTTAGCGTTCCTCTCGCCGCGCGGGCGATTGCAACCGCAACCGTTCCTGATCGCGATCGCCATCGTCTATGTCGCCGGTGTGGCCTCGCATTGGCTCACTGTGCCGGATGTCATCGCGCGCGTCGGACTGTGGCCCTTTGCTGCCGTCCAGGCGGTGTTGACCTGGCTGTGGTTCGTTTTGCATGCGAGGCGGCTGCACGACGCAGCGCGCGGACATGGCTTGGCGATCGCGGTAGCGCTGGTCTATGTGCTTTCGCTCGTACTGCTGATAATTCTGGCGACGAATTTTTTCGCCGGTTCCGAAAGCGGGTTAGGCGGCGCTAGCGCGACCAGCGCGCTCGAGCTGATACTGTTTCTCTACGTTATAATGACGCTTCTCGGTTCAATTCATTATGATCTGGCCTGGATCGTGGTCGGCATCCTGACGCTGTGCGCCTTTGTGCCGATTTTGGTCGCGCTGTTCTTCACGCTATGGACCGCGACGCGGCCGAGCGTGGAGCAGCCGTAACCCGGTTTGGCTAAAATCGGCGCGATGCTGCATTTCGCCTATGGCTCGAACATGCATCGCGCGGTCATGCGCAAGCATGCGCCGAGCGCAGTGCCGCTTGGCGTCGCCCGCCTCGAAGGC
>CATPBC010000089.1 GCA_955652195.1 uncultured Xanthobacteraceae bacterium
AAGTAGAACCCTCGATCAGCAGACTCCCCCCAGACGATTTCGCTGTCTCCCAAGCTGGCTTTTAGGACCGGTCCTCAAATTCAGTAGGCAGCTAGCAGCTTAATTCAAAAATTTCGCTCGCTACGCCACGTATAACGGCATATCCGAGTACGCCCGGCCGATCGTCTACCAGCTTGATATCGAGCTTGTCCTCGACAATGTCGATTATCTCATCGATCGCGAGTCCCATCGTACGGCCCCGGGACGAGAACACCAGGATCGGCTGCGCGCCTTCCTTTTTCGGCCCGCTCTGCATATCGATGCCAAGGAGCGGGATCAGCTGGTCGCGGTATTGCAGCAGATGCTGCCCGTCCGCGACCTCGATTCTGCGACAATCGATATCCTCGATCCGGGTAACAAGTGACAGCGGCACAGCCTTCCGCCGCTGCGAACCAGCCCGGAACAGTAAAAGCGAAACCGCGTCGGGATGTGGCGTCCGTTCACGCTGCTCGGTATCGGCCGAATCGCTGCTTGCCGATTGCGTGACGCGGCCAAGCGTTTGCGCCAGGGCATTCGGATCGAGCACCATGATCACCGAGCCATCGCCGAGAATGGTCATGCCGGAGAACATTCCGATATGCCGCAACCTCGATGACACCGGTTTGATGACGATTTCCTCCGTGTGGAATACGTTGTCGACGACCGCGCCGAACGTCTGACCGCCGGCCTGGGTAACCACCACGAGGCCGCGTTCGTCGGCGCGGGCATCGAGCTGCAGCACTTCTTTGACATGCAGGAGCGGCAACAGCTTCTGTCGTAGCCTGAGTACCGGAGCATTCTTGATGCGCTCAACGCGGTGCATGCCGCCGCCGATGCGAACCAATTCCAGCACGGAGAGCTGCGGAAAGGCGAAGCGCTCGCCTGCAACCTCGAGAATCAGCGCGGCAACGATCGCAAGCGTGAGCGGAATTTTGATGATAAAACTCGCGCCACGCCCGGCGACCGACGTAACGTCCACAGTCCCGCCGATCTGCTCGATATTACTGCGCACGACGTCCATTCCGACGCCTCGGCCGGAAATGCTCGTCACCTCTGCGGCGGTGGAGAAGCCTGGAGCGAAGATAAAGTTGTTGATTTCGGCCTCGGGTTTCGCCGCGATCTCGGCTTCGCTGGCGAGACCGGCTTCGAGTGCCTTGGCCCGGATGCGCACGGCGTCGAGGCCGCGGCCATCGTCGGCAATCTCAATCACGATGTACCCGCCCTGCCGAGACGCAGTCAGCCGGATCGTACCCTTGCCAGGCTTGCCCGCGGCGCTTCGCTCCGCAGGGCTCTCGATGCCGTGGTCGGCGCAATTGCGGACCAGGTGCGTGAGCGGATCCTTGACCAGATCGAGCACCTGCCGATCCAATTCGGTATCGGCGCCGTGCATCTGAAGTTCGATTTCCTTTCCAAGTTCAACCGAGAGGTCGCGCACAATGCGCGGTAATTTCTGCCATGCCTGGCCGATCGGCTGCATGCGTGTCTTCATCACCCCCTGTTGAACGTCGGTGGTGACGTTCGACAGGCGCTGGAGCGCCACCTTGAAGTTGGAATCGTTATGCTTGCGGAGGATTTCAAGAAGCTGATTGCGCGTAAGGACCAGCTCGGAAACCATCGTCATGAGCTGATCGAGGGTGTCGATGCTGACCCGGATCGACTGATTGGCCAGGCTCCCCGGTGTTTCGCCAACCGGCCTCTCGGTATTCGTGCTGTCGACGGTTTCGGGACTGGTCTGGGCGGGCGGCACCTCTTTGCCGGCTGAGCCACGGTCTTGCTGTGGATGGGCGTCCTGCGTTTCGTGCGCCCGGGCAGCTATTCGACCGAGCTGCGCGATGAGGTCTGCGTCATCGCCAGGCGGTTCGCGCTGTAGGTTCTCCAGACTGTCCAAGATTATTTTAACGCGATCAATTGTGGCCAAGATGAGAGTCACGGCCTCGCCGGTGATCGGCATGCCGTCGCGAAATTTGCCCATCAGGCTTTCGGCGGCGTGAGCCAGGGCCTCGAGTCGTGGCAATCCGAGAAAGCCGCACGTTCCTTTGATGGTGTGCACGAGGCGGAAAATATTGCCGAGAACCTCGCGGTTATTCGGTTCTCGCTCCAGCCGCACGATTTGTGCATCGACGCGATCGAGGCTCTCGACGGTCTCGGTCAAGAAATCACGCAACAACTCGTCCATCGAGGCCTCGCTGCCCGCCCAACCACGGATTTGCGATTACACGCATTGCGTGTCTTGGCGATCAGGCGCGGAATTGCCGCGCCGTCCGCCTTAGGCGACCAAATGCGCCTAAGGAACGCGGGAGTCTGTTGGCAAAGCGTTTAATTTCAGTTGCGGAATAGGGCTAATACCGCCCCGGAAAACTCGCGGGTTTCGTCAACAGGCGGTTACAACCACCGCATCGGCCTGAACTCCGGCCGAAATCGCAAGTCCGCAATCCCGAGCCAGGATGCCCGTATAGACCGGCTGGATGGCATGCGCACTAACCGGCTCCGCTGGACTGCCGGCAAGGAGATCGGCCGTGGCGGGCCCCAGTCGGGCATTAAGCCCGCGGGCGGTGACCTGATAACCCTCGCCGATCGGATCAGCCGTTAGCGTGCCACCTCGCGGAATGCTCCCGCTCGCGACCATCAGCATATTGAGGAGAAGTTTTACGCGGTTCTTCGCAACCAGAGCGCGCGGCAAATTCCACACCAGCGTGGTCTTGCCGTCCTCCAAAAGGCCGCGTGCGGCTTTCTCGGCATCACCAAGCTCGATCTGCGCCCCCGCCGATCCCGCCGCGCCAAACGCCAAACGGTAAAATTGCAGTTTGGCCGAAGCTTGGGTCGCGCTCTTCTTGATCAAGTCGAGCGCGAACGTCTTGGTTTCTTCGTCCTTATCCTCCTCCATCACTTCAAGTCCGTTGATAATGGCGCCGACCGGACTGATCAGATCATGGCACAGCCGCGAACACAGGAGCGCCGCAAGGTCCAGGGCACCAAGGGTCAGTGGAGTGGTCATGCGGGCGGACATAAATGCCTCCGCGGCAGCGGGAACGGTTAGCCGTCCGTGTCACAGCGCATGTGATTCGGCAATCGTGGCCCAGTGTCCCGATTCCGAAGTTCGCACGCTTTGTCGGCACGCTCTCATGCTAACTTCGGAATCAAAGGGACCCTGCAAATATATAATTCTAGTGCGGTTTTTGGATTTGAAGTTCCTATGAGAGCTTCCGACTGAACTGTAGGAACTTCAAATCCACCGCACTAGCGTGGAGCATGCTAAACCGCAGCGCCTCAAAGCCAAAACGCTCTGGCAGGCAGCGCGAGCTAAGGACCCTTCCCCGTGGCCATCTTCGACATTGCCGCATGCGCGGCCCTCATCGATGACGTGACGGCAATTGCCGCGCGCGCGGCAACTGCCATTCGGCGATTGGGCGCCAAGTCGCTGCGCCACAAGGCCGATGGGTCCCCAGTAACGGCAGCGGATGAAGCCGCTGAAGCGGTGATTTGGCAGGGTCTCGAAGATCTTGCGCCCGGTATTCCGATCGTCTCGGAAGAACGGTCAGCCCAGGGCAAACCACACGCGCCAGCGCTCGAAGACGCCACCTATTTCCTGGTCGATCCGCTAGACGGTACACGAGAATTCATCGCTGGGCGCGACGAGTTCACTGTCAACATTGCGCTGATCAGCGCCGGCGCGCCGATCCTTGGGGTCATCGCGGCGCCAGCGGCTAACCTGACCTGGCGCGGGATCGTCGGGCGTGGAGCCGACCGTGTCTCGCTTGGCGGCGATCGTCAGCGGGTTGCAATTCGGACGCGTGCGCGCCCCACAAACCCTGTGATCATGGTTAGCCGCTCGCACCTGGACGACCGCACGAAGGCCTACCTTGCCAGGCTGCCACACGGCTCGCCGGCAGCCTGTGGCTCATCCATCAAATTTTGCCGAATTGCCGAGGGAACCGCCGATCTGTATCCGCGGCTTGCGCCTACGCATGATTGGGACGTTGCGGCTGGCCATGCGATCATCGTAGCCGCTGGTGGAGATGTCAGGGCTGCCGACGGTTCCGCACTGGTTTATGGCGCTCCCAATCGCCTGATTTCGGATTTCATCGCCCGTGGTGATCCAAACAAGGATTAAAGATAGCGCCGGGCGCGCCTTTCATCGATGACGCCTAGGCTTCGCGTGGGTCAGACGGTCGCGCCAGACCCCCGGGGCAGACAGAATCCGCCCAAATCCTTCCGTTTTCGCCGCGCTGCCGTCATAGTTGCCGCCAAGGCTGCACTGATTCGTGGCATGCTGCCGTTTGGCAGGCCGCCTCAATTTGGGGCAAGGGGAGTCCTCATGAATTTCGCTGGACGTGTCGCTGCTCCGGCCGTTGTTTCGGCCGCTGTCTTGGCAGTGCTGGCGGCCCATTATTTAATTGGAATTGCTGCCGCACAGAGCATCCCGCCGCAGCCTCCGCCCGCCGCGGTAGCTCCTGCCGCGCCGCCGCAACCTGCAAGCCGGTTCTCGTCGAACGAACTGATCGATGCCGGCCATCGATTCTTTGGCGGCGTCTCCCGCGGTCTGGCCATGATCGTTGAAAAGGCAGTCAGCCAGTGGGGACAGCCGAACGGCTACATTCTGGGCGAAGAAGCCAGCGGTGCCTTTGTCGGCGGCCTGCGTTATGGCGACGGCACGCTCTACACCAAGAACGCCGGCGATTTGCGTGTGTTCTGGCAAGGGCCGAGCATCGGCTTCGATGCCGGCGCTGACGGAGCGCGCACGATGATGCTGGTCTACAACCTGCCGCGTACCGACGCGATTTTCGAGCGCTTCGGCGGTATCAATGGTTCCGCCTATTTCATCGGCGGCTTTGGCATGACTGCGCTGGTCGCCAACAACATCACCGTCGTCCCGATCCGTTCGGGGGTAGGTCTGCGGCTCGGCGCCAATCTCGGCTACCTCAAATTCACCGATCGGCCGACGTGGAATCCGTTCTGACGCATCGATTCCCGAACGCAAGCGCCTTGAGTCATTGAAAAGGTGGCGCAGCGGGCAAACTCGGTTTAGGTTAATCACTTCGCAACGGGGTGCCGTCTGCGGCCACATCGCATGGTTGACGCTGGCATGGTTTACGGCGTGGCTTTCCGAAGGCGCAGCGGTTTTTTAAGGCGAAGCGGGTAAGGCGTAGCGTCATGATCGAATCGGTCATGTATTTCGGGATCGGGTTCTTGGTCGCGGCCCTGCTCGGTCTCTTGTTCGTCCCGCTCGTGCATAATCGCGCCGTGCGATTGACGATGAAGCGACTGGAAGCGTCAACGCCGCTTTCGATTGCCGAAATCCGCGCCGACAAAGACCAGCTTCGCGCCGAATTCGCGATGTCGACCCGACGGCTCGAAATGAGCGTCGACAAGATGAAAGCGAAGACGACCACCCAGCTCGCCGAGCTTGGCAAGAAGACCGACGCCATCAATCAGCTTAAGAAAGAACTGGGCGAGAAGACTGCCACGATCTTTGCGCTCGAAGCGCGCGACAAGACGCTGCGTGATCAATTGCGCGCCACCGAGGAAGAATTTCAGATAAAATCGAGCGGGCTGCGCGAAGCCGAGCGCCAGCTCGCCGACAAGGAATCCGAACTAACGAAGCTATTGGGCGAACTAGGCGAACGGTCGCTGCTGGCGGACAGTCAGCATGCCGAGATTGCTGCGTTACGTGCCCAGGTCGAAGCCTTGAAGGCCAGCGTTGCCGATTACGAAGGTGCGGTGGCCGAAACCGAGCATCGCCTCGCTCGAGAACGTGCTGATGCCGAAGCGGCGACAAAGGAATTGACCGAAGCGCGTGCTAAGCTTGGCGACCTCGGCACCCGAGTAAACGAATTGGAGCGCCAGCTCTTCGTGCAGCAAACCGAAGCCGAGGTCCTCAACCGCCGCGTCCAGGAGCTTGAGGCGCGGCTCGGCGAGCAAGGCCGTCTGCTCGCCGAGCGCGATTACCAGGTCGATCGTATGCGCAGCGAGATCGAGGCGGCGCGTAAGACCGAGACCGATCTGCGCAGCGAATTGGCGAGTTCAGGCACCCGGTCGAACACAGCGGTCGACCGCTTCCGCGGGGAAGTCGGGCAGCTTGAGGCGCAGCTTGGCGCCGCGATCGAAGAGCGCACGAGACTGCAACGTGAGATCGGCACGATGAAGCGTGATGCCGAGTCGACCTGGGCAGCAGAGCGCGTCGAGAACGCACTTTTGCGCGAGCGCATCAACGATGTCGCTGCCGAAGTGGCGCGGTTAACAGCTGCGCTCGAGGGCCCCGGTTCGCCGATTGAATCCATGCTGGTCGAGGCATCGGGCGACAAGCGCAGTGCAGAAGCGGCCATGAATGCCCGCGAACAGGCGCCTTCGCAAAACGGCGACAGCGCGGCTGAGAGTAGGAATACGCTGGCCGATCGCATACGCGCGCTGCAATCGACGGCGTCCCGCGTCGCCCCGACCAACTAGCCTTCCTTGACACCCGAAAGCACCGCACCTTAAATCCGTGCACCGGGCGCTTAGCTCAGCGGGAGAGCGTTCCCTTCACACGGGAGAGGTCGTAGGTTCAATCCCTACAGCGCCCACCAGCGATTCACTTGGAAGCCGCACTCGGTGCGGCTTCTCTATTTGCTCGGGCCGTCTCTGCCGGAGATGAAGACATCATGGCGGGGAAATTTCCCGAACAATTCGGGCCGCTGCGCGAAATTGGTGGCGAGAACGTCGGCGGGATTGCCGGCAATCCATTGCGATAGATCGACAGCCTGGTACGTTCCGGAGTTGAGCCCGATCAGAATACGCGCGGGACGTTCGCCGATATTTTCGATCGAGTGACCGTATCCCTGCGGAATGTAGCCGGCGTCCCCTTTCTCCAAAGTCTCGACGCGGAAACGGCCGTGCGAGCCAAACATGGTAACGGTCACCTGACCATCGATGATGTATTGCCACTCATCGGCAGTGGGGTGCCAGTGCAACTCGCGCAGCGCCCCGGCATCAAGTTCAAGGATCGTGCCGGTGATTGTGGTTGAGATCGGAAACCGAGTGACATCGGCGCGCCACTCGCGGCCGCCCCGATACGTGGCATGGGGCACCTGGCTAAGCAGACGATATTTATGCGTCTGCGCCGGCAGCTTCCAACCTTGCAGCGGCGCGGAAGGCTGCTCGGGCGGGATCGCGCCGCGGGCAAAGTAAATCTCCTGCTTTGGAAAAGTGTCGAACGTTGCTTCCGGCACACCGAAGTTTTTGGCCAAAAGCGGCTTGGGCACATGGCCAATCCAGTCGGTGATGCTGAACGTGCCAAATTCGGAAAAATATCCGTTATCGAAGATAAGAATGAAATGGCAGGGCTGTGTGCCAAGGCATTGCAGCACATGGCCATGCCCGCGAGGGAAAAGCCACACATCGCCAGGTTCGAAATCGTTGGTCTCGGCTTCACCCTGGGGAGTAATGACGATCGTACGCACTCGACCCTCGATAACGAACGCCCACTCGGCCGCTGTTGCATGCCAGTGAAGCTCGCGCATCGCTCCCGGTTCGAGCCGCATGGAGACTCCGGCGATGCCCTTGGAAATCGGCAGCTGCTTCACGGTCGCCTCCTTGCCGTAGCTGTTGCCGATGACTTTGCCTTCCGATTTCTCCAGGGCGAATTTGAATGTCGGCAGCTCGTCGCCTGACAGGAGCGGATCGGGCACGTTATTCATGAAGCTCGGATCGCCAGCCTGAGCCGGCGATGCTGCGGCCAAAGCTGCCGTTGCGAGGCCAACACTGGCGATTAGAACATCGCGCCGCTCCATGTCGGACATTGCATCTCCCTCCCTTCAATGTGCGCGCAAACAATTGGCATTAAGGCTACACCATCGCGCTAGCCAGCACCAATGATCGCCGCATAGGAACTAATAAGCGGAGAATGCGTTATTGCCGTTGCGCGTTTTTTTAGGAGATCGCCATGCGAAAATTTACCGTTTTAGGCGCGATTGTCATCGCAGCAATGTTTGCACTCTGTGCGCCACAACCAGCCGGCGCTTTCATTAGCAATCAAAACGGCATTGCGACTGCCGCACATGCAACGACAAACACCATAGAAGTGAAGCGCTCCCTGCAGAAGGGAACCCCGCCGGGTTGGCATCACGGCAAAAAAACGGGCTGGCACGGACGCGGAAAGCCACCAGGTCAAATCTGACGGCACTGGTCAGCCGCGGGCCCTCAATCGCTGGACAACACCACGTTCTTCAAGATCGGATAGATCTGGTTCTCCCAACGCTTTCCTGAAAACACGCCGTAGTGCCCGACGCCGGCCTGCATGTGGTGGCGCTTCATATAAGGCTGCAGCTTGCTGCAGAGATCGTGGGCCGCCACGGTTTGACCGACCGAACAGATGTCGTCGCGTTCGCCCTCGACGGTGAAAAGCATCGTTTTGCGGATCGCGGCGGGATCGACACGTTGTCCGCGCCACTCCAACTTGCCCTGCGGCAGCGCGTGCTCCTGAAAGATCAACTGTACGGTTTCCAGATGAAATTCGGCGGTGAGATCGAGCACGGCGAAATATTCGTCGTAGAAGGCCTTGGTCACCGCCGCCTTTTCGATCTCCCCATTGGCGAGATTATCGTACAGCTCTCGATGTGCCTTCACGTGGCGGTCGATATTCATGCTCATGAAGGCAATTAGCTGTACAAAGCCCGGATAGACTCGGCGAAACGCGCCCGGATAGCGCAAGGGCACAGACGCGGTCAGCGCGCGCTCAAACCATTCTATGGACCGCTTTTTAGCGAGCTCGTTGACTTTGGTCGGGTTGATCCGCGTATCGATCGGCCCGGCCATTAGCGTTATGGAGCGCGGCTGTGCCGGATTGCCGGCCTGCGCCATAACCGCTGCGGCCGCGAGCACCGAGACGCATGGCTGGCAGACGGCGACGACGTGAGCGCCCGGCCCCATCACTTCCAAGAACTTGATCAGGTGATCGACGTATTCATCGACGCCGAAACGGCCCGCCGTCAATGGAATGTCGCGCGCATTGTGCCAATCCGTAATGAAAACATCGTGCTCCGGTAGCATGGTGCGCACGGTTGCGCGCAACAATGTCGAGAAGTGTCCGGACAGCGGCGCGACCAGCAGCACACGCGGCTGCGCCAGTGCGAGATCTTTCTTGAAGTGGAGAAGAGTGCCGAATGGCGTCCGTGCCGCAGCCTCCTCCCGCACCGCCACTTCGCGATGGCCAATCAAGATGGAATCGATACCAAATGGCGGCCGGGTATGGCTGAGCCCCGCCCGCGCAATCAATTCGTACACGGCGGTGAGGTTGCGGATCGCCGGATGATCGGTGAGGAGCGGTTGGCCTCCGGAGTTCGCCGCGATGCCGGCCCAGGTCCGGACCGGGACCATGATGTCCGATTGCATCTGGTAGGCGAGATACAGCATCCCGTGACCACGGGCGCCGCGAGCCGCCTCGTGACAGCTCCCCCACGACCCCCTGCCCAAACTAAACCTAGTGGATTTTTTGTTGCACCGCGATAAGAATGTGCATCTCCTGCACAGCAGGAATGGCGATTGCTTGGCACTTGCGTCGACCAATGGCTCGCCACGATGAGGTGCCGGACCTCGCTAACTATTTGATCGGAAAGCTATTCAGAAGTGAGGCAACGGCATGCCTAAGGCCAATCTCAGCATCGCAAGCAAAAACTATGGCTCCTGGTCGCTACGCGGCTGGTTGCTTTGCAAAATGTCAGGGATCGATTTCGAGGAACAGCCGGTTTCGACCGACGATCCATCGACGCGGGCCGAATTGCTACTGCTGTCGCCGTCTTTTCTGGTGCCGTGCCTGACCCACAACGCTTTAAAGATCTGGGATACCTTGGCAATCGCGGAATATCTAAACGAGATCAACCCCGGCGCCGGTCTATACCCTTCAGATCAGGCGCAACGCACACATTGCCGCTCGATTTGCGGCGAAATGCATTCAGGGTTCAGCAATTTGCGCTCGGCTTTGCCGATGAACATCAAGGCGCACTTTCCCGGTTTCAAAGCTTGGGCAGGCGCGCGCGCTGACATCGATCGGATCGCGACCATTTGGCTGGAATGCTTTGCAAGCTATCGCGGCCCTTATCTCTTTGGAGAGCGCGCCTGCGCTGCGGACGCGATGTACGCGCCGATCTGCTCGCGCTTTCTGACCTACGACGTCACGCTCAGCGATGCCGCGGCCGACTATTGCCGTACGATGATGCGCCACCCCTACATGAAAGAGTGGATTGCCGCTGCGAAACTCGAACCGGACGAGCTTGAGGAATTGGACGTCGAGTTCTAACACGCTGGCCGGGAGGGTATCCTACCAATCGGTTCAAGTCACAATTTGTTTGCCGACAACGTATTGCAATTCGAAACCGAGCCCGAATTGAAGCCATTGAGGAACCAGCGTTTGCGCTGTTCGGAACTGCCGTGGGTGAATGAGTCGGGCACGACATAGCCTTGCATCTCTTTCTGCAGCCGGTCGTCGCCGATGGCCGACGCAGTCTGCAACGCCTCATCGAGATCGCCCGGATCGATGAATTTATGCTTTTGCTGCGACCGGTTTGCCCACACGCCGGCGAAACAATCGGCCTGCAACTCGACGCGCACTTGCAATGCATTGGCGTCGGCGCGGCTTGAAGCTGCCTGCTGTTCTTGCATCACGCGGGGAAGGATACCGAGTTCATCCTGTACGTGATGTCCGACTTCATGGGCAATCACATAGGCTTCCGAAAACCTACAGGCGCTCGCATCTGAGCAGGCGCCGAATTTGCGCTGCATGTCTTCGAAGAACGAAGTATCGAGGTAAATGCGCTGATCGCGCGGGCAATAAAACGGGCCCATGGCGGAGCGGGCGAAGGCGCACGGCGTGGGCTCGGAACCCGCGAACAGCCGCAATTTCGGCGGATGATAGGTCCGTCCGCTGGCGGCAAAGATCTCGGTCCAGCGGTCCTCTACGTCACCGAGCACAAGCGCGACAAATCTTCCCGTCGGGTCGTTCGGCGTACCCGCGGTCACCGGCGGAGCCGGACTGGTCTGCTCCGAAGGCGGCCCGCCGCCGAGCAAGATCTGAGCGCCATTGAGCAGTACGCTGGGATCGATACCGAAATACCAGCTGATCAACGTGACAACGATGATCGTTCCGATCCCGAGACCGCCTTTGCCACCCGGCATGCCGCCGCGAGACGCGCTGACTTCGCGATCATCTTCGACGTTGCTGCTGGGACGGAAATCATCCGTGCGCATGTCTTAGCCCTTGGGAAGCTTGCTCGGCCGCATCCTCGCGGCTGACCATGCTCCTCTTCGCGGAGTGTGATGATGCTATCACACTTGTATGTACGCCGAGAGCGTCGATCACGCCGGTTCATTCGCGAGATTCGTTACCATGTTGAGGTGAATTAAGCCGGCCCGCGTCTATTGCGACCAAAAGAAGTCAGCGGAGCCAATCAGCGATTACCAGCGTCTTCCCCAACGTCGTCCGCCCCATCCACCGCCAACCAGCCGAAGCAGCAGGAGAAGCACCACGGCGCCTATGAAGGCGTTCAAAATCAACGAAATGATGCCGCTGCCGAGGTGAACACCGATACGCGGCAGCAGCCAATCGCCGATAAACGCGCCGAT
>CATPBC010000090.1 GCA_955652195.1 uncultured Xanthobacteraceae bacterium
CCAAACCACGATGATGACGAAAGCGAGAAGCACCGCGTACAGCACGCCCACCGTTGCGAATTTGAAACCGGCAATCTCATTGTTGGTCGTCAATCGTTCGAGCGCCACGAAACGGCGAACCAAAGCCGGACCCAGCGTCGCTAACAGCGTGCCGCCGCCAATGATGATCGCGCCGGAAATCCAGAGCGGCTGGCTGGTCAAAAAGAACAGCATGCGCGTGAGCGTTACCGGCACAGATCCGATTCGCCAAGCGGCTTGCCCAGCTTGGCCTGGCGGCAGGCGCGAGCGGCTGGCCATTGTTGCCCAATCGAATTGTGGGTTCGATTCGGGTCGAGCGCTGCCGCAGGAACGCCGCAATCCGGCCTTTGGCTTGGTGCCATGACGGGGTGGTGGGACGCGTGCTTGGCGGCCGCATTTGCGGCTGGTCTTACGGCAACGTGCGGCAAGGCGCCGGCGCTAGCTGACGAACAGCAGCCGCTGGCACAGGCCTGCGGCGGCGATGAGATCGCGCGCGGCATGGTGCGTAGGATTCTCGACGGACGCACTTTCGTGCTCGATGATGGCCGCGAGGTCCGCTTGGCCGCAATCGAGGTCCCGACGCTTGGTGGCCCGCAGGATCCCGCCGCAGCGCCGAAAGCGGCCGCCGCGGCGCTTGATGCGCTGGCCGGGGGCGATGAGGTTGTGCTTCGCCGGGCCGAGAGCGGGTCCGATCGCTACGGACGCCTGCTCGCTTATGCGTACATCGTCCGCGATGGCGACCAGTTCTTGCTCCAACAGGAACTCATCGGCGACGGTTTTGCCCGGCTCGGCGTCCGCATTGCCAGTACCTGCTCGGGCGATCTGCTCAGCCGGGAAAAGGCCGCCCGCGAGGCTAAGCTTGGCCTATGGGCCGATCCGTATTATGGGGTGCTCAACGCCGAGATTCCGAGCGATGTGCTGGCGCGCCGAGGCCAATTTGCGCTAGTTGAGGGCAAAGTGGCGTCAGTCCGCGAAAGCGGGGCCACCATCTACGTCAATTTCGGGCGGCGGCGGTCCGGTGATATTACGGTTACGGTCCTGAAACAAAACGAGCGCAGTTTCGCGGCGGTGGGTCTCGATTTGAAGGCTCTGGCCGGCCGCCGCATCAGGGTTCGCGGCTGGATCGAGCAACGCGGCGAGGACCGCGCCTGGATCGAGGCCGAGCGCCCCGAGCAGATCGAGATTGGGGACTGAGATCGGCGATCGATCTGCGCAACGAGGCTACGGGATCGGGCTTGTGGCTTGGGTGAAGTGGTGAGACGGGGACGATTTGAGACCACGGCCTGCCGGCTTGGCGGGGCAGCAGCCCTGTTTGCCACGCTGCTTCTTGCCGCCTGCACGGCATCGTCATCCGCCGTCGGACCGCAAGCTACGGCTTCGCTGCCCGCAAAAACGGCCGATGCGGCGATGCCAGCAGAAGTCCTGCGCGAGCATCAACGCATTCTCGCGGCCTATGGCGGCGTATACAACGATCCGCGTTTGCAACCCCTGATCGAGCGGACGGTCGAACGCCTTGTCGCCGCATCTGAACGGCCTGACCTGCATTACAAGGTCATCGTGCTCAACTCGCAGTCGGTCAACGCTTTCGCTTTACCGACCGGGCAGCTTTACGTCACGCGCGGATTAATCGCGCTGGCCAACGACGATTCGGAGCTCGCCTCGGTCTTGGCCCATGAAATGGGCCACGTCATTGCGCGGCACGCCGAACTTCGCGAAGAACATGCGCGCGAAGCCGACCTCGTCAGCCGGGTCGTTACCGACGTCGTCACCGATCCGGCGGCTGGCGCCCTTGCACTCGCCAAATCGAAGCTTGCCCTCGCAAGCTTCTCGCGCGCGCAGGAGTTCCAAGCCGATGCGATCGGCGTCGCGATTGCCGCGCACGCCGGTTACGATCCTTATGGCGCGGTGCGATTCCTCACTGCGATGGAGCACAATTCGCAACTCAAGCCGGAGCAAACGAGCGCGATAAATCCCGCCGCTCCCGACTTTTTGTCGTCGCATCCAGCAACACCCGAACGCATCGCCAACGCTGTCGCCACTGCCCGCCAATATCGCGCGCCGGCCGATACCGGGCAGAATTTTGTGCAGGCCAAAACGGCCTATCTCGCCGACATCAACGGCATCGTGTACGGCGAGGACCCTGGCGAGGGCTTTGTCCGCGGCCGACGTTTTCTGCACCCCAAACTTGGTTTTACGTTCACCGCGCCCGAAGGTTTCACCCTCGACAACACGGCCCAGGCGGTGCTCGGAATCAAGCGCGGCGGCAGCGAAGCGGTTCGGCTGGACGTGGTCCGCGTGCCGGCCGAACAAACGCTTGGCGCTTATCTGACCTCCGGCTGGATCGAAAATATCGATCCCGCGACTGTCGAAGACATCACCATCAATGGTTTTCCGGGCGCCACCGCCGCTGCCAAAGGCGATCAGTGGGACTTTCGCCTTTACGCGATCCGGTTCGGCAGCGACGTATATCGTTTTATTTTCGCAGCCAAGCATCGCACGGCGGAGACCGATCGCGCGTTTCGCGAATCCATCGGCAGTTTCCGGCGTATGAGCATCGCTGAAACTGAGCAAGCAAAGCCACTGCGGCTTCGCGTTGTAAC
>CATPBC010000091.1 GCA_955652195.1 uncultured Xanthobacteraceae bacterium
GAATGACGTCGCCGGCGCGCTGGATTTCGACGGTATCGCCGATTCGCACGTCAAGCCGCGCGATCTCGTCGGCGTTGTGCAATGTTGCGTTCTGCACCACGACGCCGCCGACCGTTACCGGCTCGAGCTTGGCGACCGGCGCGAGCGCGCCAGTGCGGCCGACCTGGATCTCGATGTCCTTGAGCACCGTGATGGCGCGCTCGGCTGGAAATTTATGCGCGATGGCCCAACGCGGCGAGCGCGATACGAAGCCAAGCCGCTCCTGCCAATCGAGCCGGTCGACTTTGTAGACGACGCCGTCGATGTCGTAGTCCAGCGTCCCGCGTTGCGCCTCGATCTGGTGGTGAAACTTCAAAAGCGCGTCGTGCCCGCGACACAGTTTGGTCAGCGGATTGGTCTTAAACCCGCAGCGCTCGAACCATTTGATCATGCCGGATTGCGTCTCGGCCGGCATTTCGCTCATCTCACCCCAGGCATAGGCGAAAAAGCCGAGCGGCCGCGATGCGGTGATCGACGGATCTTTCTGGCGCAGCGACCCGGCCGCGGAATTGCGCGGATTGGCAAAAATCTGGCCGCCGCTTTCGGCCTGGCGCTTGTTGAGCGCAAGAAACGCGTGCTTGGTCATGTAGACTTCGCCGCGAACCTCGCAGATTACCGGAATGTTTGTGCCCTTCAGCCGCTGTGGAATGTCCGCCAGCGTCTTGACGTTCGCGGTGACGTCTTCGCCTTCGTAACCGTCGCCCCGCGTTGCGCCGGTGACGAGCGCGCCCTTCTCGTAACGCAGGGACATCGACAGTCCGTCGATCTTCGGTTCGGCGGAGAACGCGATCTCGTCATCGTCGGCAAGCCGCAGGAAACGCCGGATGCGGCCGACGAAGTCGCGCACATCGTCCTCGTTGAAGGCGTTGTCGAGCGACAGCATCGGCACGGCGTGGCGCACTTTGGCAAAGCGCGCTGACGGCGCGGCGCCGACGCGTTGCGTCAGGCTTGCCGGTGTGCGCAGTTGCGGAAACCGCGCCTCGATCGCGCCGTAGCGCTGCCGCAGCTTGTCGTATTCGGCATCGCTGACGGTCGGCGCGTCTTCGTCGTAATAACGCCGATCATGGGCGCCGATCTCGGCCTCAAGCCGCGTGTGCTCGGCTTTGGCTTGCGCTTCGGTGAGGTCACCCACTGAAGCTTTGGAGCTTTCTTTAACTGCCATCCTGCCGGTAATCCGTTATTCCGGGTTCGGCCGCAGCCCGATACCCAAACTTCATAACCAGGCGTGCTGCTGTTGTGTACTACCCCGCCGCGCGGATCAGGCGTTCGGCGGCGGCACGGGCTTCGGCGGTGATCTCGGCGCCGGCCAGCATGCGCGCGATTTCCTCGCGACGGCGTTCGCCCGCCAGTTCGGCGATGCGGGTCGCGACCCGCTTGCCTTTGGCCATGGCGTCCTTGCTGATCAGGTAATGCCGGTCGGCGCGCGCCGCCACCTGCGGCGCATGCGTCACCGCAATCACCTGCACTCCGGATGCGAGCCGGGCGAGCCGCACGCCGATTGAATCGGCCACGGCGCCGCCGACGCCGGTATCGATTTCATCGAATATAAGGGTCGGTGCAGAGCCGCGATCAGCGAGCACGACTTTGAGCGCCAGCAAGAAGCGCGCAAGCTCGCCGCCGGACGCGACTTTCATGAGAGGTCCTGGCCGCGTCCCCGGATTGGTGCGGACCCAGAACTCGATGCGATCGATGCCGGCCGGCCCCTCGCTTTCGCTGGTAATTTCGGTCGAGAACTCTGCCCGATCGAGCTTGAGCGGCTTGAGCTCGGCATTGACGGCTTTGTCGAGCGCCTGTGCCGTGCGGCGGCGTGCCGCTGAGAGGCTTTGCGCAGCCGCGCGATAGCACGCCGCGGCCTCTTTCGCTTCGCGCGCGAGCACCGCAAGCCGTTCGGCGCCGGCATCGATTAATGCCAGATCGCTCTCGTAGCGGCGCGCCAGTGCGGCAAGCTCGTCCACCGGCGCATTGTACTTTCGACCGGCGGCGCGCAACGCAAACAATCGCTCCTCGATTTTTTCCAGTTCTTGCGGGTCGTATTCGGCGACTTGCAACGCCTGTTGGAGCGCCAAGCGCGCTTCTTCCAACGCGGTGAGCGCCGCGTCGATCGCCTTGACGGCGGGCTCGATCAATGCCGGCGCCTGTGCGGCGCGCCGTTCCAGGCGCCGCACCGCGCTGGCCAATGGCGGCACCGGCGAGTTCGGGCCGGCCACGCTGTCGTGGGTCGAACGCAGATCGTCGGCGACTTTCTCGGCCTGCATCATCGTGGCGCGCCGCTCGGCGAGCGTGGTCTCCTCGCCGGTTTGCGGCGCCAGCCCGCCGAGTTCCTCGACGGCGTGGCGCAGCCATTCGGCCTCGCGGCCGGCGCGCTCCACCTCCGCCTTGTGGCTTTGCACGGCTGCTTCGCGTTGCCGCCATTGCGTCCACAAATCCGCAACGTCCGCCGCGTCCGCTTCAATGCGGCCATAGGCGTCGAGCAGCGCCCGATGCGTTGCGGCCTCCACGAAGGCGCGCTCGTCGTGCTGACCGTGGATCTCGACCAGCGCAGCGCCGAGCGCCCGCAAGACCTGGACGCTGACCGGCTGGTCGTTGACGAAAGCGCGGGTGCGGCCATCGGCAAATTGCACGCGCCGCAGAATGAGCTCGTCTTCGCCGCTCAGCCCGTTGTCGGCAATCAGCCGGCGCGCCGGATGGTCCTGCCCAATTTCAAAGGCGGCAATCACCTGGCCGTGCTCCGCGCCTTCGCGCACCAGCGCCGCTTCGCCGCGGGCGCCGAGCGCAAGTGCAAAAGCATCGAGCAGAATCGATTTGCCGGCGCCGGTTTCGCCAGTCAGGACGGCGAGGCCGGAACCGAAATCGATGTCCAGACGATCGATCAGGACGATATCGCGGATCGAGAGCCGGGCGAGCATGATGCCGGAGGCCAGATGTCGGTGTGAGATGACAGGGTAGATGTCGGAGATCAGATGTCAGAATGCCGATAATATTCGTGATTCTTTATCCTGTCCTCTGACCTCTAAGATCCGAGCCTCATCCACTCTGCGAAGTCGCCAGCCCTAATTTCTGGAAGGCGCGGCTGATCCAAGACCCCTTGTTCTCGGTCGTCGGCTCGCCGCCCGCCGTCTTCACCAGCCGATAGGCATCTTTGTACCAGTTGCTGTCGGGGAAATTGTGCCCGAGCACAGCGGCCGCGGTTTGCGCCTCGTCGATGATGCCCAAGGCGACATAGGCTTCACTCAGTCGCATCAAGGCCTCTTCGACGTGCCGCGTGGTCTGGTATTGCGTCACCACCACCTTGAAGCGATTGATGGCGCCGATGAAGTCGCGTTTGTTGAGGTAGAAGCGCCCGACAACCATCTCTTTTCCGGCGAGCTGGTCACGCGCCGCGGCGATCTTTTTCTGCGCGCTGATGGCATATTCGCTATTCGGATACTTCCGCACCACTTCTTGCAGCGCATCGATCGCCTTGTCGGCGCGCGCTTGGTCGCGCGAGACGTCGAGAATCTGATCGTAGTACGACGAACCAATGAGGTACTGCGCATAAGCGGCATCGCCACTGCCCGGATGCAGCGTCACATAACGTTTTGCCGAGTTCACGCATTCATCGTACATCTCGGCTTGATAATAGGCGTAAGCCGACATCAGCAAGGATTTGCGCGCCCATTCCGAATACGGATTTTCGCGATCCACCTCGTCGAATTTCTTGGCCGCTTCCTTGTAGTCCTGCTTCGTGTTCAGCAGATACAGGCCTTCGTTGTAGAGCATGTCGGCAGGATTTTCGGGAACGTAGTCGTCGTCCTTTTGAAACAGGCTGCTGCAGCCCATAAGCGGCAAAGTCAGCGGAATGGAAATGAGCGCCGCGGCAAGGCAGGATGCCAGCGCACGCGACCTGCCTGCGGATCTCGCCGATCCTGGTAACCGCAATATCATGAGCGTGATTTGAGCCCCGTCGCGACAGCCGCGCGCCGCCACATCAGCGCACCGCAGCCCCATGACAATATAGCAATTAAGGCCGACAATCGGCCCGGATTAAGGCGCGAAAGTTAAGCGGTTTAAGAGACCTCAGGCCCATAAGCCGGCATTACGAAGCCGGTGGCAAGGTCGGCATACCCGCGGGGACGCCGGATTTCCGGCATTTCCACATAGGTCCATGCGCTGCGGTCGGCGAACAAGGCGGTCAGGACGGCGTGATTGAGCTTATGACCGCCGCGGACCGAGCGATAAGCGCCGATCAACGGCGCCCCCGACAAGGCCAGGTCGCCGATCGCATCGACCGCCTTATGCCGGACGAATTCGTCCGCGTAGCGCACGCCTTCGGGATTAAGGACACGATCGTCGGCGATCACGACGGTGTTGTCGATGGACGCGCCACGCGCGTAGCCGGCGCCCCATAGTTTGGCAACGTCGCGCATGAACCCGAACGTTCGCGCCCGGGCCAAGTCGCGCCGAAATGAATCCGGCTCAACATCAACAGCGAATCCCTGCCGCCCGATCAGCGGGTGGTCAAACTCGATTTCGGTCTCGATTCTCAAGCCCCGTAAATACGGGCGAAGTTCGCCATAGCTGTCGCCTTTGACGACGCGAACCGGTTTGAGCACCTGGATGTAGCGCCGCGATTCGGCAAGCGCGACAATGCCGGCCTGCTGGATAGCGGCAACGAACGGCGCGGCGCTGCCGTCCATGATCGGGATTTCCGGCCCATCGACTTCAGCAATGGCGTTATCAACGCCGAGCCCGTGCAACGCCGCCAAGACATGTTCGGTGGTCGAGACAAGGGGACCGTTTTCATCGCCAAGAACGGTGGCAAATTCGGTCGCAGTGACCGCGCGGAAATTCGCGCGCAATTCGCGGTCGGCTTCCCCGCCGGTCCCGCAACGAACAAATACGATGCCGCTATTGGCCTCGGCCGGATGCAGCGTGACCGTGGTCGGTAAACCGGAGTGAACGCCGATGCCGGCGACGGTTACATGATCCTGCAGCGTCGTCTGCCTGCCGGACGGCACGCCCCGCGTCATGCTTTTGCCCCACACCTCACAGCCACGTCGCGCGAGCAAAACACTTCGCGAACAAGGCCACCCCAACGGGAGGGACGCGTTCAAATTACAAATTTGGGGAGGGCCTCACTGGCCCACAGACTCGATTCCCCCGAACATCCCCCGCAACGCGCAAACCCTAATGCTGCAGCGCCGAGAGGCCAATTCACGGTTTCTTACCGAGTGTTACCTTTTTCCGGCCGCACTGCGGTCCGGACCTTGCCCAAAAATCGCGCGGGATTGATTTTTCGCGCTGTTGCGCAAGCTAGAGCGGTCTCTGCAGCTTACTGCAAAGCATCGCCGCCTGTGTCAAGAAAGTTTTGTTGTAACAACGAGTTAACCCGGCCGGGCGCGCCTGGGCGCTCACGCGCCACAGCACGGCCGGCCGGGTTGAGGAACGCCGGTGGTCAATTCGCTTGTCGGCGCAAGAAAGCCGGAATGTCGAGTTGATCCTGTTCGGCCGAGTTATGCACAGCGCTCGCCCGGCCATGCTGATCCAAGCCCTGAGGCATGGTCCGCTTGGCATATTCCGAGACCGGCTCCGGGCGGGTCTCGGTCGGGCGTGGCATGGGCCGGCCCGGCAGCCGATCGGGACCCATCTGCGGGGCGCGCGGCGCTTGCGGCTTCTTGGGGTGGTCTTCGCGGCGGCCAAGGCCGACCGATGCCAGTCGCTGCAGCAGCGACCTGTGCCGCTTCTCGGGATGATGATCATCGGCAAGTTCGCCGCGAAGTTCGCCGCGCCTGGCGCGAATTTCGTTCTGAGCGGGCAGCGGCAGCTCATCGATTCGCGGCATCCGTGGCGCGCGCAGCGGTATCCGTTCCGGCTGCGGTGGAATGAACGCCGCCGGCTGCTCGTCTTCGGGCTCATTAGCCGCGGGATCGATAAACAGCGAGGGTTTCGGCGCCAGCGGGCGAATCGTGACGTCCTCGACCGCCGCTGCGATCGCTGCCTTGGCAGCCGATTCGATCGATGCGTTGACGGTGGCCGCCGCCACGCCGGGCCTGGCCGGCTCTTGGCGCTCGACGCGCTCGGCGTCCCGTTGTTTTTCCGCACGCAGCCGTTGCGCCATATCGGCAACCCGAGTGTCCGCAGCGGAAGTGCCCGGACGCTGCGCGAAGGCTTGATCGATGCCAGTCGCGACGACCGACACGCGGATCATGCCATCCAGGCTCTCGTCGAACGTGGCGCCGACGATGATGTTGGCATCTTGATCGACCTCTTCGCGAATGCGCGTTGCCGCTTCGTCGACCTCGTAGAGCGTCAGATCGCGGCCGCCAGTGATGGAAATCAGAAGCCCTCTGGCGCCTTTCATCGACGCGTCGTCGATCAGCGGATTCGAGATGGCCGCTTCCGCTGCGGCGAGCGCCCGTTTTTCACCCTCGGCCTCGCCTGTTCCCATCATCGCCTTGCCCATCTCGCGCATCACGGCGCGGACGTCGGCGAAGTCGAGATTGATAAGGCCTTCCTTGACCATCAGATCGGTGATGCAGGCAACGCCGGAATAGAGCACCTGGTCGGCCAGGGCGAAGGCGTCGGCGAATGTGGTCTTTTCATTAGCCACGCGGAACAGATTTTGATTGGGGATGATGAGCAGCGTGTCGACGCATTTCTGCAGTTCGGCGATGCCGCCATCGGCGATCCGCATGCGGCGCTGACCTTCGAATTGGAACGGTTTGGTTACGACGCCGACCGTGAGAATGCCGTGTTCCCGAGCCGTCTTGGCGATGATCGGTGCGGCGCCAGTGCCGGTGCCGCCACCCATTCCGGCGGTGACGAAAACCATGTGCGCACCGGAAAGGTGATCGCGGATTTCGTCGATCACTTCTTCGGCCGCGGCGCGGCCCACGTCCGGCTGCGATCCGGCGCCCAGGCCTTCGGTCGCCTGCACGCCCATCTGGATGACGCGTTCGGCTTTCGACATCGTGAGCGCTTGCGCGTCGGTATTGGCGACGACAAAATCGACCCCCTGGAGGCCGGCGGTAATCATATTGTTGACGGCGTTGCCGCCTGCGCCGCCGACTCCGAATACCGTAATCCGGGGTTTAAGCTCACGAATATCCGGGATGTTGAGATTGATGGTCATGTTTGCCTCTTTTGTCGCGCGCGGGCGCGATGCACGCCCTGGCCCATCCGGTCCGCCACCGGCCGCTGAGATTTTCGAGCTTCGCTTCTGAGGGCCATCAGAAACTCTCGCGAAGCCATCGTCCGACGCGGGTGAAGTACCCGCCCGTGCCGGTCATGAGTTGCCGCCTACGGCGCATTTCGAAATGTTCGAGATGCGCCGCTTGCGGATAGACGAGGAGCCCCGCCGCCGCCGCAAAGGCCGGGCCTTTGGCCGCTTCCGGTGCGCCGGCAATGCCAAGCGGGCGTCCTAGCCGCACTGGGCGCCCGAGCAGCCGCGCCGCCAGTTCCGGCAGTCCGTTAAGCTGACTGGCGCCGCCACTAAGGACCACATGGCCGCGCCGATCGCCCCCCATCGGGGACGCGGCCAAACGGTCATGCACCATTTCAAGGATTTCCTCGACGCGCGGCTTGATGATCGCCACCAGCGTTGCGCGCGATACGAATTGCGCCTGTTCGCGCTCATGCTCATTCAGCGGCGGGACCGTGATCATGTCACGTTCATCCGATCCTCCGCTAAGTACAGTGCCATAAAGCGTTTTGATTCGCTCGGCATCGGCGATTCGGGCATTGAGCCCGCGCGCCAGGTCCATGGTGACGTGATGGCCGCCGAGCGCGAAACCGTCGATGTGAACGAGGCGCCCGCCCTGAAACACCGCCATCGTGGTGGTGCCGGCGCCCATGTCGACGACGGTAGCGCCCAGATCGGCCTCGTCATCGGCGAGAACAGCGAGCCCGGCGACGTAGGGTGACGCCGCCATCGCTTCGACCTCGAGGTGACAGCGCTCCACGGCGAGAATCAAATTGCGGGCGGCGGCGATCTCGGTGGTGGCCACGTGCATATCGACGCCGAACCGCGTACCGACCATGCCGCGCGGATCGCGTATGCCGTTTGCGCCGTCGATCGAATAGCCGACCGGAAGCGAATGCAGCACGGCACGACCGTCCCGCAGCGAATGGTGGCTGCCGGCCACCAAGACGCGCGCAATGTCGCTCTCCGACACGGCGGAGCCCATGATTTTAACCTCGGCCGCGAACAATTCGCTCGCCAGCCGTCCGGAGGATATCGACAGCACGACTGACTCGATCTCGACCGAAGCCATCCGCTCGGCAGCGTCGACGGCCTGGCGGATCGACTCCTCGGCTTGCGCCAGATTGACGACGCCGCCCCCCTTGGTGCCGCGTGCGACCGTGTGGCCAAAGCCAACGACCTCGATGGCATGACTGCGGCGGGTCAGAACCTGCTGCGGCCCGCGCGGGCGCAGCCGCCCGATCAGGCAAACGATCTTGCTCGATCCGACATCGAGCGCGGCGACGACGACGCTGCGACGCGGCGCGATCGGCTTCATTTTCGGCGTGATGCCGTGACCGAGCGTGCTCATGCGTCGCCGCCTTTTTTCTTTTTTGCATTGGCCTTGAGCGCTTCGTCGCGCGCCTGCGCCACAGCATCGGATAAGCGCACCGTGACGCGGTCGGGCAGGCGTAGATCGACGGTCGTGATGTCGCGGGACAGCAGCTTTTTTTCGCGGTCGAGCCCGACCAGCCGATCGAGCGCGGCTTGCACATCGGTTTCCGGTAGCCGGACATCCATGCCGTTCGTCAGGCGCAAGTTCCAGCGCCGCTCGGCAACCAGGACGGAGGCGCGGAGCGCGGAGCGAATTTCCGGATAGCGATCGATCAGTCCGATAAAATCCTTGGCCTGCCGTTCGGCGCCGCGGCCGACCACAAGCGGCAGGCCGCGGTAACGGGGCTCCATGAAAGGCTGCAGAACGGTGCCGTCGTCGGCGATGACGTTGACCCGGCCATTCCTCTGCCAGAGCGCGAACGCCCGGCGCTCGGTGATCGCGATCTGCAGGCGATCCGGATAGAGCTTGAGTACCGCGGCATCGGCAATCCACGGATTGGCCAAGAGCTGCGCGCGCGCAGCTTCGGCGTCAAAGAACAACAACGAAGACCGGCCCGTCACACCGGCAATGGCAATCGCCTGTTCGCGGCTGACTTGGCTCGCGCCGCTCACCGACACCGCGGTGATGGCAAAGCCGACCGCATTCGCGGTCGTATCGCGCGCATCCTTGAGCCAATCGGCAACCGCGGCGACGTGGCCGCCGACGATCGCGCCGTAGCCAAGCGTGGCTGTGAGCAGCAGGAACGATCCGCTGACGCCCACGCCGGCAGGGATACGCGCCAGTCGCGCGGCCCAACGGCGGGAGCCGCGGCTCACAAAGAAAGGGAAAATGCGGTGAGCGCTGTGGTCTTGCTGACCGGCTTGGACGCGCGCGGAATCCGGGCGGTCAACCGGCGCGCCACTCCGCTCTGCCGCTAATTGCCCCGACCGCATCAGCGGTTGGTCGAGGCGTCCTCCACCATCCATTGCACCAGCTCGTCGAATGTAATGCCCGCATAGGCGGCGAGCTCGGGCACGAGCGAGGTTTCGGTCATGCCGGGTTGGGTATTGACCTCAAGGCAGACCAGCTTTCCCGTCCCCCGATCGTCGTAGCGAAAGTCCGCGCGGCTGACCCCACGGCAGCCGAGCGCGTTATGCGCAGCGACAGCCAGTCTTCGGACCTCCTGGTAAACATTTGGTAAAATTGGCGCCGGCAGCAGGTGTTTGGAGCCGCCAGCCGCGTATTTGGCTTCGTAGTCGTAGAACCGCGTCGTCGGGACGATTTCGATAACGTCGAGTGCGCGATCGCCGAGCACCGCACAAGTCAGCTCCTTGCCGGGGACGTAGCGCTCGACCATGACCATATCGCCGAACGGCCAGTCGTCACGGTAGAGCTCCTGGGGCGGGTGCGGGTGCTCTTGGGTGACAATGAAAACCCCCACGCTGGAGCCCTCGGCGATCGGCTTCACCACATAGGGTGGTGGCAAGACGTGGCTCTTGGCCGCTTCGAAGCGCGACACCACTCGATCCTCCGCGATCGGGATGCCGCAAGCGCTAAACAGCGCCTTGGCGTAGTTCTTCTGCATGGCAAGCGCGGACGCCAGCACGCCGGAATGGCTGTAGGGAATGCCTAGAACCTCGAGCAGACCCTGCAGCGTGCCGTCCTCGCCGGGGCGGCCGTGCAACACGTTAAGCGCCACGTCCGGCTTGGTGGCGGTCAGCGCGGCGGCAATATCAGGCGTCACATCGAGCGAAGTGACCCGATAGCCCCGGCGAACCAGGGCCTCGGCGCAGGCCTTGCCGGAGCGCAGCGAAATCTCGCGCTCGGCCGACCAACCCCCCATCAGAACGGCGACGTGCTTCGCCATGGCTGCGCCCACCGCTGCTGCGCCCACCGCTGATTCGCAAGGACACCCACTAGAATCGACAACGGGCGAAAGGTCGAGCGTTTCCGCGCATAATTGCGGCCGGCTAATGGTGCGTGGCGCTAGAGCGGGAGGCGGACTTCCTCCGGCGGCTTGATGTGCCGGAACATGAACAAAAGCCCCGCGTCGTAGAGGATTTTCAGGGTGCCACAGATTATAAGCGGGGCGCCGAGGAATGGGCCGGACAGCAGCATGCCGGCAAGGGCCGGGCTGAGCGACGAGGCAAGGCTGCGCGGGACCGCAGTGACGCTTGCCGCAGCCGGCCGCTCCGGCGGGGTCACGACGGCCATCACATAAGAACTGCGGGTCGGCACATCCATTTGCGACAGCGCCGATCGCAACAGGAGAAAGACGAGCGCAGCGGTCAGGTTCGGTGACACTGCGGCGAGGATGAGGAAAACGCTCGACGGGATGTGCGTGAACACCATCGTATTCACGAGCCCGATCCGCCGCGCTATTTTTGCGGCCACCGGATAAGAAAAGGCGCTAAACACGCTGGACCAGAAAAAGAACAGGCTGGCGGCGGCGAGCGACATTTCAAATCGCTCGAACAGCCAGACCGCAAGCAACGATTGGACGATGAATCCGCCGGCGAATGCATCGAGGCTGAAAAGGGCGGCCAGTTTGTAGACGACGCCACGCGACACATTTAACGGCGCCGCGGCCGAGCTCTGCTCGAAATTTCCGCGCGGTAGATAATAGTACATCGCGGCGCTGGCGCCGCCGAGTACTGCATAGCCATAGAACATCGCCCGTAGCGCGCTTAGCTCGCCGATCCCGGCGCGCGTCAACAGCGCCGGAATCGCAGCCGCCAACGCGCCGGCAGCCATCGATAGGGTCCCGATCAAGCTATAGCGCGCGAAGACGCGCGTGCGCTCGTGATCAACCGCGCCCTGCGCGAGTGCGGCATGTTCGATCGGGATGAGCACGCCGATGTCGCCGGTCGAAGGATTCACAGTGCCGAAAAATGCCACGGCGAGAACGAGGCCGATTTGTTCGAAAGCCGGGAAGGCCAGGCCGGTACCGATCATCAGGACCGCACCCGCGATCAATAAATTTCTAAGATCGCGGCGCGGCGCAACCAGCCCGACGGCAAGCGTAAGGACGGCCGTTCCCAGCAAGGCTGCGGTGGCAACCAATCCGATTTTGGCTGCGTCAAAACCGATTGCCGCCAAATAGACCGGCAGCACGATGACCGCGAAGCCGTCACCGAAGCCGCGCAGGGCGCGCGCGGCATAGAGCAGAAGCAAATTTGCGTCGATCTTCGGCAAGCGAGTTCGCTCGTTCAATCATGATGGTAGCCGCGCACCAAACCATTCCTTCATATCGCGCCCAGGAGATGGAGAACGGTTCCTGCAGCGCAGCACGCGGACAGGGTTGCGATCATTCCGGCCTTGAAGCGGAAGATTGCGATTGCCGCCGCCAGCGTGAGCGCGAGCGCCCACGGATCGACGCTGGCCAAGACCGGTGCGTCGAACGAGAACGGAAATGCATGAACCGGAATCGTGGCATGAAAGATGCTGTGCACGGCAAACCAAATCGCGAGGTTGAGGATGACGCCGACGACTGCCGCCGTGATCGCGGAAAAGGCGGCGTTCAATCCTTTGTTGCCGCGCAACCGTTCGATAAACGGTGCGCCGAGGAAGATCCAAAGAAAACACGGCGTGAAGGTGACCCAGGTCGCCAGTAATCCGCCGAACGTCCCGGCGAGCATCGGTTGCAGCGAACCGGGATTGCGATAAGCGGCCATGAAACCCACGAATTGCAGCACCATGATCAATGGGCCCGGCGTCGTTTCCGCCATGCCGAGACCGTCGAGCATTTCGCCGGGCTTGAGCCAGCCGAAAGTATCAACTGCCTGCTGTGCCACATAGGCCAACACTGCATAGGCGCCG
Source organism: uncultured Xanthobacteraceae bacterium (assembly GCA_955652195.1). Classification (GTDB taxonomy): domain Bacteria; phylum Pseudomonadota; class Alphaproteobacteria; order Rhizobiales; family Xanthobacteraceae; genus BOG-931. The sequence continues at coordinate 12,393 of CATPBC010000091.1, forward strand.
CCAAAAGTGACCACCGCCATTTTGCTGAAAAAGACCGCGATCTGACTGAATATGTCGGCGCTGCCGCGGGAGAAAAGAAGCGCAATCACCGGCACCAACCAGAGCGTGAGCCAGATCGCCGCCACTGCAAGTGAACGTTCAAGCGCCGGCCGCGCATGCGGCGGCAGTTCTTCGCCGAGCAAGCTGCCCGCGGCGTCCGACTTGGCCGTGCTGCCGGGCGCATGCGCGGCGCTGTTCTGAAATTCGGCCAGCTTGAACTGTTGAGCGAAAAAACCGACAAGCGCGGCGGCAACGATGATGATGGGAAATGGTACGGCAAGAAAGAAAATCGCGACGAATGCCAGTGCCGCCAGCGCGACCATCAACCGATTCTTCAGCGCGCGTTTGCCGATGCGGAGCACCGCCTCGAGCACGATGGCAAGAACGGCGGCCTTCAATCCAAAGAACAATGCCGTGACGATCGGCACGTTGCCGTAAGCGGCATAGACATAGCTCAGCGCCATGATGGCGATGATGCCAGGAATGATAAAAAGCACGCCGGCCATGAGGCCGCCGAGCGTGCGATGCATCAGCCAGCCGATATAGGTTGCAAGCTGCTGCGCTTCGGGTCCCGGCAGCAGCATGCAATAGTTCAGCGCATGCAGAAACCTTTCCTCCGAGAC
>CATPBC010000092.1 GCA_955652195.1 uncultured Xanthobacteraceae bacterium
ACGCCGACGGGGTTCGGGAGAACGAGTTGGCGCGGGCGAAGAAGCGGAGTGCCATCCACTGAGCGGGGCTGAGTTCGCCCTCATAGCCGTTAGCCTGCACGAGCCGCCCTACCAGCAGCAGAAGTTCCGCCGTTTCGCGTGCTGACATGATCGTCTCTTGAAGAGATAATAGTGTTTCGAAATTAACTTGACAACAGATCTGGTCCTGATAATTTCGTTTCGAAACTAAACTAGTTTGAGAGAGCGCTGAGCATGGCCCGCGTCGCCTGGGCGATCCTTACGGCCGGATCCGGCCTCAACCACTATTTTGAGGAAATCCGCCGGTTCCCGATGTTAACCCAGCAGGACGAATTCGTGCTGGCTAAGCGCTGGCGCGAGAACGGCGATCGCGACGCCGCGCATCAGCTCGTCACCAGCCATTTGCGGCTCGTGGCCAAGATCGCCAGGGGCTATCGCGGCTACGGTCTGCCGATCGCCGATCTGATCTCGGAAGGCCATGTCGGCCTGATGCAAGCGGTCGAACGCTTCGAGCCCGAGCGGGGCTTCAGGTTCGCCACCTATGCCGTGTGGTGGATCAAGGCGGCCATCCAGGAATACATCCTGCGCTCGTGGTCGCTGGTGAAGATGGGCACCACGGCTAATCAGAAGAAATTGTTCTTCCGCCTGCGCGAGGCCAAGAGCAAAATCTTCGCGCTCGATGAAGGTGACATGCGCCCGGATCAGGTCAAGCTCATCGCCAAGCGCCTCGGCGTCACCGAGCACGCCGTGATCGACATGAACCGCCGGCTCGGCGGCGACGCCTCGCTCAACGACTCCATCCGCGAGGACGGCGATTCCGGCGAATGGCAGGACTGGCTGATGGACGAATCCCCGAACCAGGAAACGACGCTCGTCGCAAGCGACGAGTTCGATAATCACCGCAAGGTACTGTCCGATGCGCTTGGCGTGCTCAACGGGCGCGACCGGCGCATCTTCGAGGGCCGGCGCCTGACCGAAGACCCGATCACGCTCGCGGAGCTAGCTGACGAGTTCGGTGTGTCGCGCGAGCGCGTGCGTCAAATCGAGGTGCGCGCCTTCGAAAAGGTGCAGAAGGCGGTCAAGGATCGCACCGCCGCGATTGAAACGCCAGTACACCCGCCGATGCATTAGTTTCCAGCCCTCCATGGGTACGTTTTACGGCGATTGAATTATGCGAAAGCCCGCTCATCGAATGTTGATCAAGCCCTCGCTCGACGATCCATGCACGGCACTTTGCGTCATCGATCGGGCGCCCAAGCCGCGCGCTGCAGATGCCAAGTTATCCGAAGTTTCACAATGACATTGGGGTGCCGATCGTCCGCGTTGGCTGCCGCGAGTTAAAGTGCATTGGGGCTAAGCCGCCACAACATCACCCGCACATCTACCTCAATATGGGACACCTGAATGTAACCGAAGCGTCGCGGTGGTATTCGCCGGCGCAAGTAATCGCCGTAGCGCGCGATGTAGTAAGCGGCGTGCCAAGTGAGATTTCGACTAGCTACGTGGAACGCCAAAACCTGACGCTGCGCATGGCGTCAAAACGGTTTGCGCGATTGAGCAACGGCTTTAGCAAGCGGCGGGAATGTCACTTGGCTGCCGTCGCGCTGCATGTCGCGTTCTACAATCTCTGCCGAGCGCATGAATCGCTCCGCAGCACGCCAGCGATGGCGCTCGGGATCGCGGATCGCGTCTGGACGATTGGCGATTTGCTGGACGCTGCACTGGCAACGCAGCCGATTACGCCGACTACGACGCCCCAGATCGGCGGCGGCGATTCCGGGTAATCGATGGCGGTAAGTCATGAGCCCGCAAGCGTAGAGTCAATATGACGCTTCGCTAGGGTAAGAGCCCCCATGATGTTAGGGGACCAAATCGGCTTGCTTTCCCAATCGATGGTAGGCAGACCCCTTTTCGTTGGATAAATGGCGGCCTGCCAACCGTCCGCATATTCAGTAATCTGAATTTTATATTCCTTATAATCATGTTCTTCCGACATTCCCTCTAGGTAAGTGGCCGGTTTTGGGATTGCGAGTGGCCGGAACCGGCCAGTACCCGCCGACCAGATGCGCGAACGGATTGCGCTCGACAAAGTCGCGTGAGACTATCAAAAAATGTTCGGTTCGAGACGCAAGGCAGTGGTAGAGAAGCGCGCCAAGCAGATCGCGCGCATGGTTTTGGTCATCATTGATGGGCTGCAAACCAAAACCTACGAACAATTTGTCGCAATCTTTTCCAATCCCGGAAACGTGCCTAGTACGCAGCAGCGGGACAACCGCGAATTGAGTTTTCAGATGCAGTTTTCGTCCTCATGCTGGTATGACGCGATAGCAACGTATCCTCGCGGACCAGACGAAACAGATGAACCTCACTTTTACATGCAGGGCGGTGGTGACGACTGGGGAGTTTTTATTAGCGGGAACGCTAATCGCGACAATCGCGTGACGGTCGAGTTGCATGTCCCGCCCGGTCAGAGAGCGGGGCGCGATGCGAGCGTCATGGTGCGCGCACTGCAAACGACGCCCGGATGGTCAAGCTATACTGACCGTGAGGAGGCGCTTGCGATCGATCTGTGATTTCGGATCTCGCGCGAGGTCCGACATGAGTCCGAAATGCGCGGCATAACGGACCTCAGTTAGAGCGCGTGGCCATTTCTTTTCGGCCGACGGCCGCTACTCGGGCCACATCAGAGAGGATTGGCGAGTGAGTATGAATAAGTCACTTGCGCCTGTTCTGGGAAAGCTCGCGGCGTAAATCATAGACATCGGGCGCGGGCCGGCAGCCGCTTGCCCCGCGTTACAG
>CATPBC010000093.1 GCA_955652195.1 uncultured Xanthobacteraceae bacterium
CAACCCGCTTGCGTGATGCCGGACTAGCGGCCCTTGGCTACAAGAAGGACGCTATCTAAACTATGCCCGGTGCTGATTTGACGGCGGGGCTGGTTGAATCATCAACTGGATCAACTGACGGCGCGTGTGAGCGCCCAACTTTACAAAAATGTTGTGAACGTGCTGCTTGACCGCACCTTCGCTCAGACTCAGTTGATTAGCGATCAGCTTGTTTGGAAGTCCACTGCAGATTAGATCCGCGACTTGTTGTTCACGGCTAGAGAGCGAGCCGAGTGGCTCGGGTTCCCACGCTGCAACACTATCGGCCATTTGCGGACCAAGTGCATCGCAGCAAAATGGCGTACTATTCGATCACCGCATCGGCGCGGACAAGCAGGGAAATGTCTCGATCCAAAGCGACCGGCGCTCAAGGCGCGCCTATTCACGACGCGCTTCAAGGACTTTGGTGCGGCTTGCACAACCGCAACCGCGGTTAAGTCCGACCGGCAAATCGGTCGAATCGGTTGTGAGGGGTCTTGAAAGTTTTGAGGGACACAAAAAGGGGGAACCCTTCGAGCGTGAACGGCTTCGAGATGAAGCTCGCAGCTGCGCGTTAGACAAAAGATCGTCGCGAGCTGCCGCGAGGGCGGAAACAGATGTTCGAGTCAAGCGGGTAACCAAATACCCAATCATGCAAATCAAAAGGAAAGCCACGACAACCACAGCTTCAGGCAGCTGGGCAGAACGTTCAGCGCTTGTTTGTCGTTCCACGAGCAGGCGACCTTCTTCCGCTGCATCGCGCCAATGACTCGTCTAGTTTCCATCATCAACTGGAAGCCCTTGTTGCTGTTGACAATGCCAAGGGTCAAATCCTTTTTGCCTGCATTATAGTTGAGCGTAACTCGGGCGGCGCGGAAGCGGTCCGCGCTACGGACAAAATTGGAAGTCGGCGTTAAGATAGAGCTACTGCGCCTTCCCCACCGTATCTGCCATGACGGCCCCACGCGCGCCGAGCGGTCTGGGACCATCCACCGTCGAATCGCGCGCAGTCTGGTGCTCGATCTCCGAGTTCAGCTCCGCGCCGAACAAAATCACGATCGAAGAAATCCACATCCACGTCATCATGCCAATGCCGGCGCCGAGCGAACCGTAGGTCGCGTTGTAGTCGGCAAAGCTCGCAAGATACCAGGACAGCAGCGCGGAGCTGATGAGCCAGGCGACCGCGGCAATGACGCTGCCGATACTGATCCATTGCCAGCGTGGTTTCCGGCGGCTTGGCCCGTAGCGGTAGAGCACGGCAAGGCCAATGATGATGAGGATCAAAAGGAGCGGCCAGCGCGCAAGGCGCAAGAACAGATCGATCACGTTTGGAAGACCTATATAATTCAGCGCGACCGGAAGAACGACGACGGCGCCGAGCGCCAAGAGCACCGAGCCGATGGCGGCGAGCGTAAAGGCAAGCGACACCAGGGTAAGCTTGATGAATCCTCGCTTTTCTTTTTCTTCATAGACGACGTTGAGCGCGTCCAAGATCGCCTTCATCCCGGCATTCGCGGTCCACAGCGCGACCACAAGCCCGAAGATGAATCCAAAGCCGAGCTTCGCGCCGCTGCCCGACGCCAGATGGCCGATCTGCTCGCGCAGGATATCGACGGCGCCCTGCGGCAAAATCCCGGCGGCAAACGAAAGATGGTCGCCGATGGCGGCAGGGCTAAAGAGTCCATAAAGAGAAACAAGGGCGGTGACGGCGGGGAAGACGGCGAGCAGGCCGTAGAACACCACCCCGGCGGCGACCGCGAGCAAACGGTTCTCGACGATCTGTTGGTATGTACGCCAGAGAATGTCCTTCCATCCCTTCCAGGGTACCTGCCACGGCGTCTCTGCGTGCCGTCCGCGGTCAGGCTCGTGGGCGCGCGCGTGCTGCACGGTCGGCTCGTCGCTGCTGCGGGACGTGCCGAAAGCGCCGGTTGCATGGCGGGCGCGAAGATCTTTCACATCATTAAGACGCGCAATCTCGCCCGCGACCATAAGCCCGACCAGGACAGCCCAGCAGACCAGCGGCCAGAGCGGCGAACGCGGAGGGGCGACTTGCGCCTCGCCCCGGGCAGCCGTCGGAGCGCGCATGGCCGGACTTACAGTGGGCGATGCATCCTGCCGAGCAGCCAGCCAATGCCGAGCGCCACGATCGCCGTGGTATAGGGCTGGGTCTCGATTGTGGCGCGCAGCCATTTGTCGAGGTTCGCAGCTGTATCGCGCGCGGCGTCGGCGGTCTGACCGTAGAGGTCCTGTGCGGCCCCAGCCGCCTGGTCGAGCTTGCCCTGAAGCTGCGTTTTCACGTCACCAGTGGTGCGACCCACGCCCTCTTCGACCTTGCCGCCGAGGTTTCTGGCCGTGCCGTATAGGCGGTCTTCATCCATAGGAGCGATCCTTCCGTTGATGCCGGCGCGGCCCTTATCCCGCGCCGCTCTCCTGTTCAGCGGTCCAACGTAAGCCCTAGACCAATGTTCCAGGACGGTGGGCGCTTTCGGCTGCGCTTTCTTCGATTCTCGCCGCGGAACTAAAATTCGCGCCTCCGGTTGGCAA
>CATPBC010000094.1 GCA_955652195.1 uncultured Xanthobacteraceae bacterium
CGCCTCGACGACAGTTTCGGTCTCCGGTCGAGGTACCAGCGTGGCTTCGTTGACGCGAAGCCGTAGCGTCCAAAATTCCTTGGTTCCGGTAATCCGCGCCACCGGTTCATCGCCAAGTCGGCGGCGTGCCAGCGCGGCAATTGCGCTCTGTTGTTGTGGCGTCAGCACCTGCCCCGCGCGCGCCGCCAGTGCCGCGTGGTCAAGACCCAGCGCATGGCCGACGAGCACGCGCGCATCGAGTTCGGCCGTGTCGATGCCGGCGGCACGGAATTCCGTCGCCCACACCCGCCGCGAATCGGCAACCGTAAGATGTCTCCCTGCAGCGGGAACAGCGATCTGTCGCATGTTCAGCGGATCTGAATTCAAACGCGCCCCACCAAGTTCATCCCCGCCTCAAGCATCCTGCGCCGCAAGCTGCGCCGCTTGGTTCTCGGCCACCAGCGCGTCGATGATTTCGCCGAGCGCTTCGCCCTCGAGGATCTGCGGCAGCTTATAAAGCGTCAGGTTGATCCGATGGTCGGAAACGCGTCCTTGCGGGTAGTTGTAGGTGCGGATGCGTTCGGAACGGTCGCCGGTTCCGACTTGGCCGCGCCGCTCTGCGGCGCGCGCTGCGTCCTGTTTCTGACGTTGCAGATCGTATAGCCGCGTCCGCAGCACGGCGAACGCCTTGGCGCGGTTGCGATGCTGCGAACGGTCCTCCTGCATCATGACAATGATACCTGAAGGAATATGCGTCACCCGCACTGCCGATTCGGTTTTGTTGACATGCTGTCCGCCAGCGCCGCTCGAACGCAGCGTATCGATCTTGAGATCGGTATCGTTGATCGCGACATCGAGGTCCTCTGCCTCGGGCAAGACCGCAACCGTGGCGGTTGAGGTGTGGATGCGGCCCGAGGCTTCGGTGTCGGGCACGCGCTGTACGCGGTGAACGCCGGATTCAAATTTCAGCTTGGCAAAAGCGCCGCGGCCGCGGATTTCGGCAACGATCTCCTTATAGCCGCCCATCGAGCCCTCGCTCGCGGCGACGATTTCGACTTTCCAGCCCTGCTTGGCGGCATAGCGCTCGTACATGCGGAACAGATTGCCGGCAAACAAAGCGGCCTCGTCGCCGCCGGTGCCGGCACGAATTTCGAGTATGACGTTACGCTCGTCCATCGCATCTTTGGGCACGAGCGCTAATCGCAATTGGCGTTCGAGTTCAACACGCTGCGCTTCCACTTGCGGTTTTTCCGCTTCGGCGATCGACCGCATTTCCGGATCGGTCGTCGGGTCGGCGATCAGGCTCATGAGGTCGTCCAATTCGCGCTGCACGGCGCGATAGGATCGGACCGCTTCGACCACGGGAGCAAGCTCGGCAAATTCCCGCGACAGCTTGACATAAATCTCGGCCGGCAGGGCGGCGGCGAGATCGCGTTCTAGTGCGGCGTGCCGTATGAAGAGGGCATCGAGTTTCTGGTCGGGTAGCATTTCGGTCTAGTGTCCCGATTCCGAAGTTCGCAAGTGTTTGCGGCGCCTCTGATGCGAACTTCGGAATCAAAGGGACACTAGCAAATTTATGATTCTAGTGTGGTTTTGGATTTGAAGTTCCTATCCGAGCCAGCCGCTTAATCGTAGGAACTTCAAATCCACCACACTAGCCACGCCTGGGATCTGCAAAATACTTGTACATCATCAGTTCTAGGTAAAAGACGCGCTGCCCCGGCACAATGCCCGCGCCCAAATTAACCTAGCTTTATCGCGGCCTGCATCGCGGCCTGCTGGTGCGGCGGCCGGACTGTGGCGGCTTTAAACCTGCAAGCCGTTTTCGGCGGCGAACTTTTCCAATTGCGCGCGAATTGGAATGCCGCCGGACGGTTTCTCAATCAAGGGCGAAAGAAAGGCCGCGACCTTGCGGCAATGGAGATCGAGGAGCATCGCCTTGACCGGCCCGACCGCAGAAGGCGTCAGCGACAATGAGCGGTAGCCGATGGCGACGAGCGCGAGCGCGCCGATCGGCTGCGACGCCAGCTCTCCGCAAACCGTGGCCGGCTTACGATGAGCACGAGCCTTGTCGGCAATGTCCTTCAACGCACGCAGGACCGGCGCCGACAATGCATCGAACCGACCGGAGACGCGCGGATTACCGCGGTCGATCGCATAAAGGAACTGCACCAAATCGTTCGAGCCGATTGAGAGAAAGTCGGCTCGCTCGAGCAATTCGTCGAGCTGATAAAGCAGCGAGGGGACTTCCACCATGCTGCCCACTTCGACTTCGTCGGGCAATTTGTGGCCGTGGCGGCGAAGGTGTGTCAGTTCGCGTTCAACGAATTCCTTGGCCTGATCGAACTCCTGCACGGCCGAGATCATCGGAAACATGATTTTCAGCGCGCGCCCGCTGCCGGCCCGAAGCAGCGCCCGCAATTGGGTGCGCAGCAAACCGGGGCGGTCGAGCCCGAGCCGGATGGCGCGCCACCCTAGTGCGGGATTTTCCTCTTCAAGGTTGCGCATGTAAGGCAGCAGCTTGTCGCCGCCGATGTCGAGTGTGCGGAAGGTCACAGGCTTGCTGCCGGCGGCGTCCAGAACCGCGCGGTACAGCGCATATTGTTCGCTGCTTCTTGGAAAGCTTGGCGCGACCATGAACTGAAGTTCGGTACGGAACAGGCCGATACCGCACGCGCCGGTATCGTCAATATGCGGCAGGTCGACGCTCAACCCGGCATTAAGCAGCAAGACTATTTCCTCGCCGTCCTTGGTTATGCACGGTTTGTCGCGCAGTGCGGCGTATTGCTGTTGCCGCCGCGCGCGCAGGCGGACGCGCTCGACATAGGCCGCTTCCATGTCAGGCAACGGCCGGATCTGTAAATCGCCGGCGGAACCGTCGACGATGATGGCATCGCCGGGATCGACAATGCCGGTGGCATTCTCGATCTCGCCGACGGCAGGAATGCCGAGCGCCCGCGCTACGATAGCGACATGCGAATGCGGACCACCTTCCTCCAGCACCAGGCCGCGCAACCGCTTGCGGTCATAATCGAGCAGTGCCGCCGGCCCCATCGAGCGGGCGACCAGGATCGCGTTCTCCGGCAGGCTTTCGCGCGACGGCGCGTGATCGCGGCCGGTAAGCTGGCGCATCAACCGGTTGGCGAGGTCGTCGAGATCGTGCAATCGCTCGCGCAGAAATGGATCGGTCTGCCGCAACATTCGCGCGCGCGTGTCGGATTGCACGCGCTCTACCGCGGCTTCAGCCGTGAGCCCGGTCAGCACGGCTTCTTCCAGCTTGTGCGCCCAGCCGCGGTCGTACGCGAACATCCGATAGGCTTCCAGCACGTCCCGGTGCTCGCCGCCCTCGACCACGTCGCCGTGTTCGAGCATTTCATCGAGGTTGGTGCGCAGGCTGTCCACTGCCGACGTCAAGCGCGCCACTTCCTTCTGTACGTCCTCGGCAATGAAATTGGTTACGACCACACGCGGCTCGTGCAGCACGACGTGTCCGAGCGCGATGCCTTCGCTCAACGGCGAGCCCTTGAGATGGACAGAACGCCGGGCGGCAGGCTCGGCGCCGGGCAGTGCCAACGCGGACAGCTCGCCCGAGGCGATCATTTCCGCCAGCACCATCGCGGTGGTTTGCAGCGCCTCGACTTCTTCCTCGGAATAGGTGCGGCGTGCGCGATTCTGCACGACCAGCACGCCAAGGGTGTTGCCGGCGCGCAAGATCGGCACCCCGAGGAATGAGTGGTAAATTTCCTCGCCGGTTTCCGGCCGGTACGAGAAGGCCGGATGCGCTTGCGCGTTCGACAGGTTGATTGCGCTTGCTTGGCTGGCAACCAAGCCGACCAAGCCCTCGTCGGAGCGCATTACCGTGCGGTGCACGGCGTCGCGATTGAGGCCTTCGGTTGCATAGAGTTCGAGCGTGGAATCGACGCGCAGCACATAAACCGAGCAGACCTCCGCAACCATGTTGGCGGCGATCAGCACCACAATCTTGTCGAGGCGTTCCTGCGCGCTGACCGGCTCCGCCATCACTTCGCGAAGCCGACGCAACAGCACGCGCGGACCACCTAGCGCGCCACGCATGGCGTGAGGTCCCTCGGGCCTGGCTATGACCGGAGCGGAGCCCGCGCCTCGCGCCCCCGGTCATGATCAAAGAGGAATTCGCCCGGATTGCGGTCCGCAGCGAATGTCCTAAAGCCTATATCGAATGCGGCATGCAAACCGCAAGCCAAGACAGCGATGTGACGATGCAGGACTATTGTGCGCCGCAACCCAAAGGTCGCGGCTTATGCCGCTTTATCGAGACCATACAGCGAATGCAGCGTGCGCACCGCAAGTTCGGTGAAGGCGGCGTCGATGAGGAGCGAAAACTTGATCTCCGAGGTGGTGATGGCGCGGATATTGATGGACCGCGCGGCAAGAGCCTTGAACGCTTCTGCCGCGACGCCGGCATGGCTGCGCATCCCGATGCCGATCACCGATACTTTCGCGACATCGGTGGCGCCATCGAGCCGCGCATAGCCGATCGCGCGCTTTGCTTTCCCGATCACATCCAGCGAGCGTTGATAATCCGACGCCGGCACCGTGAAAGTGATGTCGGTCGTTTTGCCGTCGCCCGAGACGTTCTGGACGATCATGTCGACGTTGACGTTGGCTTCCGCAAGCGGTCCGAAAATAGCCGCCGCAACGCCGGGCTTGTCCAAAACTTCGCGGACCGAGATTTGCGCCTCGTCCCTCGAGAAGGCGATGCCGGTAACGGTATGCTGTTCCATGATTTCACCCTCGTCGCAGATCAGTGTTCCAGGCGGGCTGTCGTGCGGATCGATTTTCTCCGGCGGGTCGAAACTCGAGCGTACGAAAATACGTACGTTATGCATCATGGCAAGTTCAACCGAGCGGACCTGCATGACCTTGGCGCCAAGCGAAGCGAGCTCCAGCATTTCCTCGAAAGCCACACGCGCGAGCCGCCGCGCGCGCGGCACAACACGCGGATCGGTGGTGTAGACACCATCAACGTCGGTGTAGATGTCGCAGCGGTCGGCGCGGATTGCGGCTGCGATCGCCACCGCCGATGTGTCGGATCCGCCACGGCCGAGCGTGGCGATGCGGCCGCTCTCCCGGTGAATGCCCTGGAATCCGGTGATCACCGCGACTTCCTTGCCTTCGGCGAAACGCCGGACCAATTCCTCGCCATTGATGTCGAGGATTCGCGCCGAGCCGTGCGCTTCCGAAGTTGCGATCGGCACCTGCCAGCCCTGCCAGGACCGGGCATTGATGTCGAGGTCCTGGAGCGCGATAGCCAGAAGGCCGGCGGTGACCTGCTCGCCCGTCGCAACCACGGCGTCGTATTCGCGCGCGTCAAAGATGCGGCGCCGTCTGAGAGTCTCCTCGCACCAGGTGACGAGCTGGTCGGTCGTGCCGGACATCGCCGAGACCACGACGGCAACCTCATGGCCGGCATCGACCTCGCGCTTGACGTGGCGCGCGACATTGCGGATGCGGTCGACATTAGCGACCGAGGTTCCGCCGAATTTCATGACGAGGCGAGCCATGAGTCTAAACCATGAGCCTAAACTATGAACCTAAACAATCGCTGGATGTGTGCCGCGCGCCGATGCAATTGCGCCGGCCGGCATGTCGTCACCGGACCGGCGCGAAATCGCGCGTATACATACCGGGGGGGTCTGCGATCCGCAATATAGCGAGGCGCCGGTGCATGGCGTCTTGGCGTCGGCGAGAATGGAAATTAACGATAAGGCAACGTCGCGGTGGCGCCTAACAGCCGCAAGCACCGCAGTGTCTCGTCATCAGCGTGTCGCTAAGCACCGGCCAAATCACCGCCATCACGCTTGTCAATCGGCGGCTGCCGTGACATCTCACCGAAGCATGCGGCAGTCGCCATAAGCGAAGACCAAAAAGCGACCCACAGCAGGGCAGGCATGACCGTTTCCTCCTCTGCGGAATGGGTCACCTGAACGCCTTCATTTAACGTTTTTGCGTGAGTGCAGTTCCGGCAATTTGTTTGCTCGAGGAAACGATGAACGAACATACTCAACTAAAAATCGGCGTGGTCGGTGGCGGCCTGATGGGTCACGGCATCGCCTATCTGTTCGCTGCGGCAGGTCATCACGTCAATGTGTTTGAACCATCCTCCGAAGTGCGTTCTTCGCTGCCGCGCCGCTTGAAGGCCATCGTGGAGCTGCTTGAGGATGATCCGAGTCTGCTCCAGCGCATTGCATCGCACGGATCGCTCGACCAGGCGATGAATGGAGCGGACTGGGTTTTTGAGGCCGCGCCGGAGAAGCTGCCGCTGAAGCAGCAGATCTTCGCCGAGCTTGAGAAACTCGTCGCGCCGTCGACCGTGCTCGCCAGCAACAGTTCGGCCATTCCATCGACTGAAATTGGCCGGCATCTCGTTCATCGCGAACGGGTGGTCGGCACGCATTTCTGGAATCCGCCGCATCTGGTGCCGCTGGTCGAAGTGATCCAAAACGAAAAGACCGCCGGCGATGTCGTGCAGCGGACGATGGAACTATTGCGCAGAGCCGGCAAAGTGCCGGTGCACGTGCGCCAGGACATTCCGGGATTTGTCGGCAACCGACTTCAGCACGCGATGAAGCGCGAAGCGATCGCGCTCGTTGCGGCGGGTGTCTGCGATGCCGAGACGATCGACATTGTGGTGCGCGAAGGATTCGGTGCGCGTACTGCCGTGCTGGGTCCCATGGAGCAGTCCGACCTGGTCGGCTTGGACCTCGCGCTCGACATAGCGGAGGTGCTTTATCAACATCTCGACCGCACGGCCGGGCCACATGCATTCCTGCGCGATAAGGTCAAAGCCGGCAAGCTCGGCATGAAGACCGGGGAGGGCCTTCGGAAGTGGACGGCGCAGGAGGCCGACGCGGTCCGCACCCGCCTGTCGCGCTTTCTCGCCGAGCAGGCAAAGGCGCGGAAGAAGAACGCGGCTCACACGGGCCGCGAGCGGACCCTATAGATCGGCGCGGCTCCTTGTTTCTTGACCGTGCTGCAAGCCGGGTAGAAGATATTTGCCCTAAAGCGCGCTGCGGATTTGATTGGGATGCGCCGCTCGTGCGAAGTTAAAGTGAAGTTCGCGGCAACCTAGCGAGAACGAACAACACAAAGAAGCTCGACCAGGGAGAATTCGATATGTCGAAGATGACAATGCCGGTGCGCCGCCGCACCGTTATCCAGGCGGGGATTGCGCTCGGCGCCAGTCAGGTTTTTGGCGCGCCGTTCATCATCACCGCTCGCGGCGACGAGCCGGTCAAGATCGGAATGGTCAATCCGCTGACCGGCGTGCTGGCGGCCTTGGCGCAAAGCGAAGTCGATGGCGCCAAATATGCCGAAGCCGAAATCAACAAAAAGGGCGGGATCCTTGGCCGTCCAGTCCAGCTTCTAGTCGAAGATTCGGCCAATGACGTCGGCACCGGGGTGCAGAAGACGCGCAAATTGATCGACCGCGACAATGTCAATGTGATCCTCGGCGACGTAAATTCCGGCATTGCTTATGCGATGTCGCAGGTGACCAACGAAAAGAAAGTCTTTCACATCGTGCCGGGCGGGCATACCGATCCGATCACCGGCACCAATTGCAAATGGAATGTGTTCCGCGTCTGCAATACCACCTCGATGGAGGCCAACGCGGTGACGCCCGAGCTGGTCAAGCGCTTCGGCAAGAAATGGTTCTTCATCACGCCGGATTATGCCTATGGCCACACGTTGCAGGACGCTTTCGTCAAAGCGCTGATCAAGGCCGGCGGCAGCTATGACGGCGACATGCTGCCGATCAACAACACCGAATTCTCCGGCACGCTGATCAAGGCCAAGGCCTACAAGCCCAATGTGCTGCTCAACAATATGGGCGGCCTGACTCAGATCAATTGCATGAAGCAGTTCACGCAATTCGGCATGCAGAATGAGATGGCGCTTGGCGGCGGACTTTTTGAACTGGAAAGCATCAAAGGCTGCCCGCCAGAGGCGCAGACCGGCTGGTGGGATATGGAATGGTGGTGGAATCAGCCCAATGTGCCGGAAGTGGTGAAGTTCGTCGCCGATTATCGCGCGATGATGAACAAGACGCCATCCGCCCGCGATTGGTTCGGTTATGTCTCCATGCACTCGGTGCGGCTTGCCGCCGAAAAGGCAAAATCACTCGACGGTCCGAAGCTTGCTGCGGCGTTGGAGGATTTGGAGCTGCCGCCCGACGTCGCCTTGCAGCCCGGGCGCGTACGCTACCGCGCCGGTGATCACGAGCTGATGCCGAACATCTTTGTCGGCAACGTCCATCCGACTAAAGGCGCCGCCGCCGAGGACCTGTTCACGGTCGCTGCTCTGGTGCCCGGTGAGGAAGCCGCCGGTGCGGTTGCGGAGACGGGCTGCAAGATGGTGCAGCCGACTTGAGCTTTCGACTTGCGGCGAAATCCCTTTCGTC
>CATPBC010000095.1 GCA_955652195.1 uncultured Xanthobacteraceae bacterium
ATTCATCGTCGGTCCCCCCCGGCTTGTTAGCACGAATCGCGCTCATAACGCGAATGCGATCAAGATGGGTTGGCGGCGTGGCGTCCCAAGTGAATGAGATGCAAGTGAATGAGATGCAAGTAAATGACATGCGGCTTATGCGTGATCTCTTGGTGACTCCGTGATAAGCTCCTCGGCATGATCGATCATGCCGACTTCTCCGTTGTCGTAAAGAACAGAGCATCGCCGCCGAAACCCTGGCGCTGGGAAATCTATCGGGCCGGCCGAAAGAGCCCGATCAAGCAATCTGACATTTTTTTCGAATCAGTGGCCGAAGCCAACAGCGCCGGAAAGCTGGCGTTGAAGCGGCTATTGAGTGATTACCCGGACTGAACGCAGCAGCGGCAGTCCTTAGCTTTCGGCCGTCAGCTTTCGTCGGAAAGCCGCTTGAAGTCGGCGAGCACGGCGGCAATGAGCTTCTGCCGCCGCGGATCCTGTGCTGCGAGCGTCACCCCATAGAGATTGAGAAGGTAGCGGGCCTTTTCGGCGGCTTCATGCCAATTCGCCGCCGGCGCCGCGAGCAGGTGGGTTTCCAGTTCGTCTTGCCGAAGCCGCAACGCCTTTTGGTTTTCCTCGACATCCGCCAACAGCCTACGCAGTTCGGTCGCCCTTTGCGCGGCCATACCGCGATGCTCGTCGAGCTCGATCGTCTTGTCGGTCATGACGGCGCTTCGCCACGCGCGAGAGCGCGGGCGAGCGGATAGTCCGCACTCTCGTACAGCCGGCGGATCGCCTCGCTGTCGTAGCGCTGCTCATCGACTTCGAGAAAGGCGCCGACCAGACATTCCGGCGGCAGATCCTCCATGGCGAAACGAACCGCTTCGGCGGCTTGCTCGAACCGCTTGTAGCCGAACGGCTCGCGCCGGGGCGACCGCCGCCGCGTCGGAAACAGCTCGGCCGCGGCGGTGTAATCGAATTTGTCCATCGGCGGGCTTCCTAGATCTGGTCTCGTGAAAAGCATGAAGCATCGTCTGAATGCGCATCATACAAACGATGGCATTAATATAAGCTCAAAACGCTGCGTTACCAGTGCGGCGGCAAGCCATTGGCGGCGAGACATTGATGCCGAGGCATTTTCGTCGGACCGCGCTCACGCCGGCGACTACGCATTTGCTTGTTCGTGGCTCATCGCCGCCGCCTCGTCATCGCCGACCTCATCACCGCCAAAGTCCTCACCGTCGCTTTTTCGTCAGCGGCATCCGTTTGTTTATTTGTTCCCGCGCATCGAAGGCAGGCCGATAGGGCGGGGGCGCCCGACGTTTCGCACTTTTGGTAAGCAATTAGCGGCACTTTTCGCTAAGATCCTGGCCTTCCAGGCGATTATCCTTGCGTTTTAGCGCGATAACACCTATGTGTTGGCGCATCGAGTTACGGCCGAACGAATTGGCCTCGCCGCGAACAGCGTGCCTGACTAAGACATTCACCCTAATCTCGACACAAACTGGCTGCGTTTATTCGTAGCTGTCTATCTACTCATACCCAAAGGAAGGGGTTCTATGTCTACAGGAACGGTAAAGTGGTTTAATGGCCAAAAGGGTTTCGGCTTCATTCAACCGGACGACGGCGGCAAGGACGTGTTCGTGCACATCAGTGCAGTCGAACGCGCTGGAATGAGCAATCTCAACGAAGGTCAGAAGATCAGCTACGAAGTTGTTGCCGATCGGCGGACCGGAAAGTCCTCGGCTGACAATCTGCGCGCTGTCTAATCAGCAGCCATAGTCAGCTGCCACAATTAGCAGCCATTGAGGCCTTGACCACGGATGTACTGGCAAGGCTGGTGGTTTGGCCCCGCGTTTGGCTCGCCAGACGCGGGGTTTTTTACGTCTGCATGAGGTGTTGCCCCATGCGTACCGAAATATGAGCACCGAAACATGCGTACCGAAATATGAGCACCGAAACATGAGCACCAAAATATGAGTAGCGAGAGCATGAGTACCGAGACGGTGACCAAGAGCAAAAACGACGAACAGCACGCCGCGACTGCGAGCATAAAGCAATTACGCGCGCAGGATGCAGCCTCGGCCATGCGCGAGTATCAGCAGGAAAGACTTGTCGTGCTTGCCAAAACGGAACGGTTGCGGGCGCTGCGCTTGTCGCAGGACAGCCAACCTTCCAACAAGCAAGTTCCCAACGCTGGCAAACAGCGCAACGCTAGTAAACAGCGAGTGAAGAAGCCGTCCCGATAAGTTCACAATAACAACAAAGAGAAAGAGATCCGATGCAGGTTCTGGTGCGCGACAACAACGTCGATCAAGCTCTACGCGTTCTCAAAAAGAAGATGCAGCGCGAGGGCATCTTTCGCGAGTTGAAGCAACGCCGAGCCTATGAGAAGCCGTCCGAGCGCAAGACCCGGGAAAAGGCCGAAGCGATACGGCGCGCGCGCAAGCTCGCTCGGAAAAAGGCGCAGCGCGAGGGTCTGATCGTCGACCGACGCAAGAAGAAACCGCTGGACGGACGAGGGCCAGGGTCGCGGCCGGGGATGTTCAATAATTCCGGCCCGCCGCGATTTTGATGGCGGGTTAATCGGCCGGCGGCGGCGAATGGCCGCCAAGTAAGTACGCCGTCTGCCGGTGGGCTATTCGGCTGACCGCGGTGGTCCGCTCACCCTAATAGTTAAATCCTCCGCGCCTTGATCTTCGCCTTGCGCGCCGCCGTGAACATGGCCTCGTCGGCGGTGACGAGTAGCGCGTTTTCGCGCTGGGCGAGCGCCAGGTAAAAGCAGTCGTAGATCGGGTGCCGAAGTTCGATCGCGAGTGTGAGCGCACGAACGCGGAGTTCTTCAATCGGAATCAAGGATTGCAGCGAGATCAGAGCCGCCTCGAACCCTTCGAGCGCCTCGGACCGCGTTACACTGCCGCGTCGTACCGCCTTCCATAGCGCATTGCCGACTTCGACGGCAATGAGCGACGGCGCACTAAGGTCATCGTTTAGTTCGCGTAGCGCCGCGGCGGCGGACGAGCCGGATTCGGGTAGTATCCATTTCACCGCGACGCTGGCATCGACAACGAAAGTCACCGATAGGGCTCGTCGTTGTCGCGGTCTTCGCGTATGCCGGCCGTGGAGTCAGGAAGATCGTGGCCGACCCTAGCGCGGATTTTCGCGCGGATTCGGTCGGCCGCCGCCCAGGCCTCGTCCTTGCTCGGCTTTGCCGCGGCGCGAAGCGCATCGCGGGCGAGTTCATTCACCGATTTGCCTGCCGCTTTGGCCTTTTTCTTAAGCTGCGCGGCGACGGCGTCATCGACATTACGAACCAACATATCCACCATTGGGGACTCCTTGATATCATCATGATATCAACACAACCACCTGTTTTCAATGGCACTGGGGCGGCTGCACCCCCACGATCGCGGGTCCTCTATACCGTGACGGACGCTTGACAATCGTCCCCAAATAAGTTACATTCCGAGCGAATCAAAGCTCGCTCTAAGGGACGTCGGCCGGTGATACCGGGTGGCAGGGGCGAGTGCGGTGCCTGCGGGCGGGGCTTCATCACCTCCGCTC
>CATPBC010000096.1 GCA_955652195.1 uncultured Xanthobacteraceae bacterium
CGCAACCGCCCAAGCTGCTTGATCGTCCAACGCGAGATGAGCACCGAAAGATGAGGAGCCCGCGATGACGTAGGCAAATCGATACGACTTACCCGCCGAGGTCTGCGAGAGGATGAGAAGAGATGGAGGTTCGGTCTTCCCGGCGCATGCGAACACTGGTGACCCGAATGGCCCGGTCGAGGCCTGTCCGCTAATGAGATCGCACGCGCGCTGATATCCATGATGGCCCGGAGCACGACACGCTCCAATCAGAGGCCGGATACATTGATGCAAGACCGCTCACCGCCAGCTCGACGAAGACTCTTGCAACGCACGGCCGGACCATACATTCGGGTCAAGGTCGGTCTTTCGGCGATGTTCGCGTCACTTCCGCTTTTCTCTCGATCGACCGCATCGCTGACATGGCGTGAGGTCAGGTCGGACCAAGCTCGGAAAATGAAATAGGCCGCCAACTGAAGGCGGCCTGTCTATTGCAACAGACCAATACGGGAAACTGTTGGAAGCAATTCTACTGAGGCCAGCCGCAGTTGTACCAGGCTTGAGTGCAGTATACCCAGGTCATAGCTCCACCGTCGCTAACACCCGCAGCGCGTTCTAGTGCATCGTCTGTAACATCAAAGGTGAGAATGTTCTCATCGGTTCCGGCTAAGCCAATTACGTCACTGTCCATGGCAAATCCCCTAAACCTTATTGTGTAGTTGAATGATAGCACGCCCCTGACTGGGGTCTGTGCCGTATGTCACAGAGGCAGCCAATGTTTGCTCAGCGACCTGGCGACGGTCTCTCTAAACTCTATCGGCAAGCGATCATCGCGCTGCTCTAAGCATTTTGAACGGCGGCTGCGGCCTTGTGGATCACATCAAGCACGAGGGCCGCGTTCGACAGCATCGGGACGTGACTGCTGGCGACCTCGACGATGGTCGCCCCCATGCGCTTCGCCACGAAACGTTGCAGCTCGGGGTGGACGGTACGGTCCTTGGTGGCGAGGACATACCAGCTCGGCTTCATCTTCTTCCACGCGGTGCCCTCGACCTTCTGGTTGAACAGGTCCGCCGCCGGCGCAGGCTCGGACTGTTTCTCCGGCCGGTTGAGGTTTCCGACAAGGTGATCGATGGGCTGATCGGGCGCGGCTATCTCCAGCCCGAACGCCGCGGCGACGCTTGGACGAGGCCAAAGCGATTGAAACCTTCTTGGCGGACTTTTTCTAAAGGGGGAACCAATGTCACAGGACGCGATCAGACGAACGGTTCGTTCAATCGGGGAGCAATCACCGTGGCTCGCCAACGAACCCCTCTCGTAGCGCTGTCAGCCTATCCAGGGTATCGGGCGGCAGCGGACCTTTTTGAACCGCAGCCAGCGCTTCCTGGAACTGTTGCGGCGTCGCCAAACCGACCAGGATGGTGGCGACCGCCGGATGCGAGATCGCGAACCGCGTGGCGGCTTCGGTCAGGCTCGCGGCAAACCCTTCCTGGACGAGGGGCATAAGACGGGAGGCGCGCGCGAGGTCGGCGTCGTAGCTCATAGCAGAGCCGATCGGCTCCGGCGGCGGACTGGCAATCGGATGACGTTCGGCTGATCCGGACAGCGCGCCACCGGCAAGCACGCGGATGGCAATGACGCCGACGCCCGCAGCCTTTGTATGGTCGAAAAGGCGTCCGTAGTCCTGTGCCGGATAGTTCGCCGGCAGCGAAACGGCGGCGGACGGATTGAGCATATTGTAGACCGCCTGAGCGCTATCGAAGACGCTGGCGTCGATCACCTGGTGCACGGCCGTCGTGTCGCCGATTGCCGTAAGCCCAAGGAAACGCGCCTTGCCCTGTTGCCTCAGCCGCTCGAACGCCGGCACCACGTCCTCGAGCACCTGCCGGACACTGAGCGCTTCTCCGCCCCCTGTTTCGGTGATCGCATTGTGCAGATGGAAGATGTCGACGCGATCGAGGCGAAGTCGGGTCAGACTGCCTTCGAGTGATTTCACCACAGCATCGGAAATGCGGTGGAAATTGCCGCGCGATAATCGGACCTTCGTGCCGACGGCCACGTCGGGCGGTTTCAGTTTTTGCAGGATGCGGCCAAGATTGTTTTCCGATTCACCGTCGCCGTACTGCACCGCGGTGTCGAAGTAGTTCACGCCGGCGGCAATCGCCCGGGCGACGGTGCGCTCCTGGTCGCGCGGATCGCCGCGCACCATCAGTCCACCGACTGCGCCGCAGCCGAAGCCTAGAATCGAAAGCCGCATGCCGGTGCGGCCGAAAACCCGCATTTCCATCGTCAGTTCCCCCAAATGGCCGGGCAGTATCCCGACCCGCCCTCAAAAGAGTATCCGCCTCAGCAAACTTTAGGCGTTTCTCCCGCCAGCACAGTTTGCATCCATTCGCGATCGATGTTTTGTCCGGTTAGGATAGCAGCCGCTCGTCGCCCTTGAAGCCTCGAGCGCTCCTTAATGAGCGCCGCCAAGGCCGCGGCACCGGCGCCCTCGGCACAGTTGTGCGTGGCGCTGTAAATGGTCCGGATCGCATCCGCGATCTCGCCGTCGCTCACCTCGACGATTCGCTCAGCGCCCCTCCGAATAATATCGAGTGCCGTCGCGTCTGGTACGCGCACTGCCATGCCGTCGGCGAACGTCAGCGACGAGTTGGTGGGCACGACCTGACCAGCGGTGAACGAGAGAAGATACGCGTTCGCAGCCGTGGAGACCACGCCTACAATCTTTGTCCTCAGTCCAAACGCATCGCGCGTGCCGATCACTCCGCAGATGCCAGAGCCCAGGCCGATCGGTACATAAACAGTATCCAGATCCTCGACGGCGGTGAAGAGTTCATGCGCGTAGGTTGCGACCCCAACAACGAAGTCACGGTGAAACGAAGGGGCATATTCGAGCCCGCGCTCGGCCGCAATTCTTATTGCTTCCTCCTTCGCCTCGTCGAAGTCGCGGCCATGCTCGATCAGCTTGGCGCCGAATGACTGCATCGCTGCGTTCTTTTCGATCGAGTTGCCGTGCGGCACGACGATCGTGACAGCGATGCCAGCCTGGGCGCCAGCGAAGGCCAAGGACTGACCATGGTTGCCGCGCGTCGCTGTAACAATCCCCGCGACCTGCGACCGATCGCGCTTGATTCGGTCAAAATAGACGATGCCGCCACGCACCTTGAAAGCGCCGATTGGCGTGTGGTTCTCATGCTTGACGACAACTTCCACGCCGGTCAGGTCTTTAAGCAAAGGCCAAGCATATTGTGGGGTTGGTGGGACGCTCGCGCGAACCAACGGGATTACGTTCTCAAGCTCAGCGAGTGTAAACATCGAACTATAGAGGCTCACAATGACGTCCTAAGGCTTCATCACAACGTCCAGTCCCCGAAGGCTGCGGCAGGTCAGCATCGGAGCTTGTTTAGCGAACTTCACCAATGGTGTCGCTCGCAACCCCGCTCTTCGCACGCTAATATCCGCCCAAGAACGTTCGAAGAGCCCGGCATGATTTCACGCGTCCCCCAGAAGGTTCCCACTTGGCTCGTCGACTCGAGCCTTGTCACTATCATGGGTCTGCCGCCGAAGGACCCTCACGACGATGATGACGACGACGAAGAAGACGAAGAAGACGAAGAAGACGAAGAGGGCGACGATGAGGAGGAAGAAGAGCCAGCGGTCATCAGAGAACCAGACGAATGTTAGCCCATGTCCGTTATTGTGCGCTTTACGGACTCGTGTCGGACATTGCGCCACTTCCGATAAGGGTCAAAACCGGACTTTGTGTCACGTCCGGATCATGTCCGCTTTGCCTCTGATACCGACCGAATAGCGGACATCGCAGCAGGTCGGTTCTGGGCCAGTGGGTGACGTTGGACGCGGCGGCTATCGCTTGGCTGGCCGAACCTTTTGCTTCGTGACAAGCTTCCGGAGCGGCTCGAAGAAGGGTGAGTTTGGGTATGGCTATTGTTGGCAACGGCGCATACGCATACGAGCCGGTGGAGAACTGGGCGAAACTCCCGCCCGGCTGGTCGTTTAAGGAAATCGGCGGCGTCGGTGTGGACAAGAACGACAATGTCTATGTCTTCAACCGCGGCGAGCATCCGATGATCGTATTCGACCGCGAAGGCAACTTCCGCCGCTCATTCGGAGAAGGGCTGTTCCCCCGCGCGCATGGCGTGTTCATGGCGCCCGACGACACGATCTGGCTCACCGACGATGGAGATCACACCGTCCGGCAGTGCACGCTGGAAGGCAAGGTGATGCTGACCCTCGGCATTTCCGGCAAGCCTGCACCCTACATGAGCGGCGAGCCATTCCATCGCTGCACCCACACCGCGATGTCTCCGCAGGGCGACATCTATGTGTCCGACGGTTATGGCAACTCGCGCGTGCACAAATATGCGCCAAACGGCAAGCTGCTGCTCTCCTGGGGCGGACCTGGCACCGATCCGGGCGAGTTCAACATCGCGCACAACATCACCTGCGACGCCGACGGCTGGGTCTATGTGGCCGACCGCGAGAACCATCGCGTGCAGGTGTTCGACGGCAGCGGCAAGTACGAGACTCAATGGAACAACTTGCACCGCCCGTGCGGCTTGTTCATGCCCCCTGGCAAGTGCCCTGTGTGCTACATCGGTGAACTCGGCGCCGTGCAGCCGGTTAGCCGCAATGTACCGAACCTCGGCCCGCGCGTGACCATCGTCGACAACACGGGCAAGCGTATTTCCCGACTGGGTGGGTTTGGCCCTGGCCTTGGTCCGACCGAGTTCTTGGCGCCGCATGGGCTTGCGGTGGACAGCCGCGGCGACCTTTATATCGGCGAAGTATCGTGGACCAACTGGCCGCAGACCTTTAAAGACAAACCGCGGCCGGATAACCTGCGCTCGCTGCACAAGTTCCGGAAGGTGCAATAGCACTCCGCGAGTCAATCGGAGGAAATTGCCGTGAAAACCAAATCGCTCACTTCCGAGGCAATGGAAACCCGCGTCGCTCGGTTTAATAAGCTGCAAACCTATCAACGTCAAAATTTTGAAACGCACGGCATTCCATCTGGCGCGGTCGAAAAGACAACAGCACAGCGTGTCTATCCGGTTATGGCCCCGGCGGATTACCAGGGGCGCAGCGCCGGCGCGCCGGTCAAGGGGCCGCGCGGCCTAATCATCAGCATCGCCGAGTGTGAGCCGGGGAATGGACCCGGCCTCCACCGCCACCTCAGCACAGTCGAGAACTTTCTTTGCCTGTCCGGCCGCTTCGAGATTGCTTGGGGCGATCAGGGCGAGCACACGCTGGTACTCGATCCCCTCGACATGATTTCGGTACCGCGCGGAGAGAACCGTAGCTTCCGTAACATTTCCAATGAAATCGGCCGCCTGCTTGTCATGATCGTACCGGAAACCGACGAGCAGATTGACCCGATCTCCTATGCGCCGAGCGTAGCCAAAGAAATCGAGAACGAGTACGGCAAAACCGCGCTGGAAGGCCTACAAAAAATCGGCTTCAAGTTCGAGGATGAACCGATAACTTCTTGACTCATCTGTGCGCGAACGCCCACTGCCGACAATTTGACCAGCAATATCCTTTGAAAATCGCTGCGGCGGAGTTCGTCAGTTTTACGTCAAGATTGCCGTCGCGCATCCTGAATCGCCTGCCAGACGCGCGACGGCGTGGCCGGCATCTCGATATGGCGCACGCCGAAGTCCGATAAGGCATCGACAATCGCATTGATCACGACCGCCAGCGCCGGAACGGTGCCGCCTTCGCCGGCGGGGCGGATGCCGAGCGGATGAGTCGATGATGGCACTTCGCTCAATTCGGTTGCGTAAAACGGCAGGTCAGAGGCGCGCGGCATCGCGTAATCCATGAACGACGCGGCGAGCAATTGGCCGCTGTCCGGATCGTAGTGGCAGTGTTCGAGCAGCGCCTGGCCGACGCCTTGGGCGATGCCGCCGTGAATTTGGCCGTGGATGATGAGCGGGTTCACCGCGCGCCCGACATCGTCGACGGCGGCGTAAGTAATAAGCGCCACGGCGCCGGTCTGCGGATCGACTTCGACCTCGCAGACATGCGCGCCGTAAGGATAGCTCGCCTCGACCACGGTCTCGTCGCAAGCGGCCGTGAGCGGCCCGCGCAAATCTTCCGGCAGATCGCTGCGCTCCATTGCGGCGCGCGCCACCTCGAATAGTCCGATTGTGTGATTGGTGCCCTTCACGGCGAAGCGGCCGTGCGCGAATTCGATATCGGCAGCGGCAGTCTCAAGGACGTGCTCGGCGATGCGCAGGCCTTTTTCGATTATGCCGTCGGAGGATTTTTTGATCACGATCGAGCCAAGCCGCATGCCGCGGCCGGAATGCGCGCCGCCGCCCACGGTGACGCGATCGGTATCCCCGGCGATGACGCGCACGGATTCGATCGGCACGCCAAGCCATTCGGTGACAAGCTGCGCGAAACTCGTCTCGTGGCCCTGACCTTGCGACACGACGCCGATCACGAGTTCAATCACGCCGTCCGGCAGCACCAGGATTTCGGCTTTCTCGCGCGGCATGCCGGTCGAAATGTCGACGTAAGTACCGACCCCGATGCCGCGACACTTGCCGCGTTTCTTCGCCGTCGCGCGGCGGCGCTTGAAGCCGGCCCGGTCGGCCAATCTCAAAGCCGTATCCATCGCGCCGATATAATCGCCGTTGTCGTATTCGACGCCGAACGGATTCTTGTACGGCAGTTCCTTTTGCGTCACGAGATTGCGGCGGCGGATGGTGACGCGATCGTAGCCGCATTCGCGCGCGGCGAGATCGATCAGCCGTTCGACCACGAAAATCACTTCCGGCCGGCCGGCGCTGCGATAGGGCCGCGTCGGCGCGGTGTTGCTTAAGGTCGCGCGGGCGCGAAAATGCGCGGCGGGCATGCGATAGATACTCGACATCATCTGCACGCCCTTTTGCACCATGGCAAAATTCGTGGTGTGGGCGCCGAGATTGCCGAGGTTCGAGCCGCGCATGGCGAGGAAGCGGCCTTTGTCGTCCAGCGCCAGCTCGGCCTCGACCACCAGATCGCGCGCCTGATAATCGCTCAGGAATGAGTCATGGCGCTCGATCACCCATTTCACCGGGCGGCCGAGCTTGCGCGCCGCCCATGCGACCAGTGCAAATTCCGGATAGATCATGCCGCGGGTGCCGAAATTACCGCCGATATCGGCCATCAGCACGCGGACCTTTTCCGCCGGCAGGTCGAGAATGACGGCGAGATCGGTTTTCAGCCGCACCGCGCCGCCGTTGCCGGCATGAAGCGTGACGCGTCCGCTCGCGGCGTCGTAATGGGCAAGCGCGGCGCGCGGCTCCATCGGCACGCCGGTGACCCGCTGTACCCAGCACTCGAACCGCGTCACATGCGCGGCGCGGGCGAAAGCGGCCGCGGTCGCCGCCGCGTCGCCGATCTCGGCATCGAAGCAGACATTACTGTGCGCGCCGGAGCGGGTGTCATCGTGCACGCGCTCATGGACGAGCGGCGCATCCTGCCGCGCCGCCGCCGCGGTTTCGACCACGGCGGGCAGCACCTCGTAGTCGATCACGAGCCGTTCGGCGCCGTCTTTGGCCGCATCGAGCGTTTCGCCGATCACCATCGCGACCGCTTCGCCGACGAAACGCGCTTTGTCGGCGGGCAAAGGATAATGCGGCGCCTCGAAAGGCACGCCGCCGCGATTGTGCAGCCGCGTCTCGGCCGGATGCGGCGACCACGGTTTGTGCGGAATGGGTTTGAGGCCGTCCGCCAAAAAATCGGCCCCAGTGAGCACCGCCAGTACGCCGGGCGTTGCCAAAGCTTCGTCCTTGGCGATGCCCCGAATGCGGGCATGCGCATGCGGCGATCGCACCATCGCGGCATAGACCTGGCCGGGCAGGTTCTCGTCGGCGGTGTAGCGGCCGCCGCCGCGAACGAGCCGCAAATCTTCGCGGCGGCGCACCGGCTGGCCGATGCCAGAACCGTTAGCGGGTTGATGCATCGCTTACTCCAAACGCGATGTTACATGTGCGATGTTATTTGACGCGGCCGCGCCGCGCCAGCACAGGGCGGCGAAGGCGTCACTGTCGCGCGACTGCTGACAAGCTTTGGCCGCGGATGTAGACAAAGGTAGGGAAGGCCGCCGCGACGATGACCGAGCAACTTGGCAAGCCAATTCTGCGCAAGGAAGATCCGGCGCTGCTTTCGGGACGCGGGCGCTATGCCGACGATCTTCCCATTCCAGTCGGCACGCTGCATGCCCACGTGATCCGCTCGCCGCATGCGCATGCGCAGATCCTCCGCATCGATGCCGCGAAGGCGCTCGCGCAGGACGGCGTCTGGGCCGTAGTTACCGGCGAGGACGTGCGTAAATTGTCGGACCCATTCATGGCAGCGGTCAAAACGCCGGTGCAGCAATGGACGCTCGCGGTCGAGCGCGTGCGCTACGTCGGCGAGCCTGTGGCGTTGGTGGTTGCCGAAACCCGCTATCTCGCCGAGGACGCCGCCGAACTCGTCGCGATCGATTACCAGCCGCTCGATGC